>NZ_JCANUC010000027.1:0-24899 GCF_059568765.1 Lacicoccus kunmingensis DSM 17847
TTTGTTTTTGAGTGGCTAGAATACTTTAGACCCAAATGGCAGCGGTATGGACAACCAGGCAGCCAGGTCAATTTAAATTCTGCTATCGTAAAAAAACAATACATAAATATCCCTTCTTCATCCGAACAAAATAAAATTGCGGAATTTTTAATATCGTTAAATAAATGTCTCGATCTTCGTCAAAAAAAAATTAATGAAATAGTAAAATTAAAGAGAGTATATCTTCAAAAATTATTTCTATAAATTATACTAATCTTCTAAAATGTAAAAGTTGATTTCATTTTAATCAATATTAATTTTAGGAGGATTTTTATGTCAGCAAAAAAGAAGGAAAATCAATTGTTTTTCAGGTATTTCGAGAATTGGGTCAAATTATACAAGGTCGGTGCTGTACGAGATGTGACTCTGAATAAGTATTATATGACTTTGCAAAAGTTAGAGTTACTAGCACCTAATCTCAGGATGTATGATTTGGATCGACAAAGTTATCAACAAATATTAAACGACTATGCCTTTACACACGAGAAGCAAACCACTATGGATTTTCATCACCAGTTAAAAGGGGCAATATTAGATGCAGTGGATGAAGGTATTATTGATAAGAATCCCACACGTAAAGTAATTATTAAAGGTAGAGCGCCGAGACCTAAAAAAATAAAGTTTTTAAATCAATTTGAGTTGCAGGCTCTACTGAAGAATTTAGACTTAACAGAGGAAATTAACTGGGACTGGTTTATATTACTAGTTGCTAAAACAGGAGTAAGATTTTCTGAAGCACTTGCATTAACACCGAATGATTTTGACTTCTCTAAACAGAGTATTTCAGTCGAGAAAACATGGAATTATAAATCATCAAAAGGTGGCATGCAGGAAACAAAAAATGAATCTTCAAAACGAAAAGTAATAATGGATTGGCAAGTAGCAATGCAATACTCACAAATGATCAAAAATTTAGACCCAAAGAAACCTATATTCGTGAAAGGTAGGATTTATAATTCTAGTGTGAATAACAGGCTCAGAGCTTTGTGTATTAAAGCAGACATACCTATCATTTCTATACATGGTCTTCGCCATACTCATGCATCACTTTTATTATTTGCAGGAGTATCAATTGCCAGTGTGGCACGCAGACTTGGACATTCCAGCATGATTACGACACAAGAAACATACTTACACATCATCAAGGAATTAGACAATCAGGATAACGATAAGATAATTAGGCATTTATCAACTTTGTCATAAAAAATCTAGAGAGAAATCATTTCTCTCTAGATAAATATTTTTCTTAAGTAGGTTTCTTTAAGTTTAAATAATAATTTTAACTTACGTTGACGAAGTTCGATGAACTCGTCAATTTTTTTAAACGTCAAACCAAGAGCTTCCTGTTCTTCTAAACTAGGTACAACTGTAGGGATACTCTCAATCGTTTTTTTAGAAAGACTAGGTACACCGGTAGACTCGTCAAATTTTTTCCATTTAATATTTTGTGCTAAATAAAAGAGAAATAATATATGATAATTAGGCATTGATGTAAGGTAAAAAAGAGTATCTACTGTCCAAAATGGAGCCTTTAAAAATTGAGGCTTATCAATAGTTCCTTTACGACCGATGCCAATTCCATCTACATCAGATAATTTATCATCCACAGACAACATGTAACCGCCAGTCCCGTACACAGCGATATCACCGTTCGATAGATGTTTGTAGTCTTTACCATTGTTTACTTTTAAAATTTCATTTAGTTTACACTGTTCCCATGCTAAATGGAACCCACTTAATCTTAATTTTGGGAATAAATTTTCTCTTAAAGGAAACAAATATATCATAAAGTTTTGTTTTGCTTTTAATAATATGTTAATTTTTCGCTGATGAAGAGCGACTATATCATCTACTTTTTTTAGAAGTTTCGCGATTGAGATTTGTTCCTGTAAATTAGGTATTGCTATATTGACTTTTCCAATTTCATTTTTATTAATTTTTCTTGGAAATGCTATATGCAATGTTCTTCGCCACAATTCATTTTGCACTGGAGAAGATTCAATTAAGTATTTTAGAAATGTCCCATCAGAACAATTTGGTTTTATTAATGCGAGACTAACGTAATAAGCCAATAATTCATTAGTTTTTACAACATTAGTCGTACCAACGTCACCAATTCTTGTCATAAGAACATCCCCATGCCTAGGATAATTTTTAAATTCTTTAGTAAAATCTTCTTCTGAGATATATTTATTAGAATCCAGATCTTTTATATTCTCAACACTTAAAAACTTTATACCCCTCTCCTTATATTTGGGAGTCTGATGAGTACCGTCAAAAATAGTACTTATGTCGTTCAACTTACGCTGTTCCCAATCTTAAAGTAGTTATCAAAAGTTCAATTATTGAAGAATTTATTGGAAAATAATATTTATTCTATCTTTACCGCTAGTCTTGTTCACTTCTTTCTCGAATCTATCAAAACTATCATTTAACTTTTTATCAAATCCATCTATCTAGTAACAATATACACTAATTAATTAATAGAATTGTCTTAAAATTCTTTATTATCTAATTTTATTATGATATATTATAAAAAATTACAGTATAACTAGAATTTTAGGAGATGGTAGGATGAACCAATGAAAGAAGTATCCGAGAAAATAAAACTGTTTAGGAAAGAAAATAACAAAACACTTAAAGAACTCAGCGCAGAAACTGGGTTGTCTGTGAGTTTTCTTTCCCAGGTTGAACGCGGAGAATCCAATCTCGCAATCACTTCCTTAAATAAAATTGCGGATGCTCTCGGGATTCATATCACATCATTTTTCACACCACAGTATACCGAAGATTTTAAAACGTCACCAGAAAAGATGGAACCATTTAAAATTGAACGTTCTGATCAGGAATTTTTCAGAGCTTCAAGTGAATTTAAGAACAGAAAACTTGATAGCTATATTATTAAAGTTCACCCGAATAACGCAAGTGAGTCTTCTAGCCATGAAGGTGAAGAAATGTATTACTTACTGGAAGGGGAACTTGTATTTTATGTCAATGGCAAAAGATATGTAGTCAGTAAAGGGGAGGTCATACATTATCCATCTAATATAAAACATCACTATATCAACGAGTCAGATGAGACAGCCAAAATTTTATGTGTATTAACGCCAAAATTATTCTAAGGAGAGATGAAAATGAGAGTTGCTACGGATATAGGTGGTACTTTTACAGACCTTGTGGCAGTAGATGAAAATGGAGAAATAATTGTAGGGAAATCAGATACAACACCATCCAGTTTTGAAAAAGGGATTTTCAATGTTATTGAGAAATCCAATATCGATTTTAAAGATATTGAGATGTTCTTCCACGGAACGACTGTAGTAATCAATGCTTTGACAGAAAAAAAGGGCGTGAAAACAGGATTAATTACAACAAAGGGTTTCAGGGATGTCGTGGAAATAGCCAGAGGTAACAGACCAGATCTTTTCAACGTCAAATATAAGAAACCTGCCCCTATTGTTGAACGTCATTTAAGAAAAGAGGTTTCTGAAAGATTGAATTACAAAGGAGAAGTCGAAAACGAACTGAATCTCGGAGAAGTGGATGAGATCATTGATTATTTCAAATCTGAAGGTGTAGAAGCTATCGCTATTTCTTTACTCCACAGTTATAAAAACAGTGAACATGAAGAACGTATAGCGGAACATATTAAAAATCGGTGGAAGGACGTCCATATAACTACATCAAGTGAATTAAGCAAAGAATGGAGAGAATACGAGAGAACAACGACAGCGACTTTGAATGCTTACGTTAAACCCATTGCAAATGACTATTTGAATAATCTGGAAAGCAAGTTGAATGAAAAAGGTTCCAATGACCGTAATTATGTGATGCAGTCAAATGGTGGGACGAGTACATTCGATGTCGCCAGATTATCACCGATCAATATGGTGGAGTCAGGACCTGTTGCAGGTATTTTCGGCGCTTCCATGCTTGGTGAAATTTTAGGGGAAGAAAATTTGATTGTACTTGATATAGGCGGTACTACAGCAAAATGCTCACTGGTAGAGAATAACAACGTGAAAATCTCAACTGATTACAGCCTAGAACAGACAAATCAGTATGCCGGATATCCATTGAAAGTACCAGTAGTTGATATTGTGGAAATAGGTAACGGCGGTGGATCTATTGCTTGGATTGATGACAGCGGTTCCATAAAAGTAGGACCAAAATCTGCAGGTGCCGAACCAGGTCCGATTTCTTATGGTAAAGGTGGAGATAACCCAACGACGACAGATGCAAATGTACTGCTGGGCAGACTTTCATTGGAAAATTTTGATACCAGTACAACTTTGGATTCAATAAAATCTAAGTTCAAAACGAAATTGGGTGAATATCTTAATCAGGAAACAGATGATCTAGCGATGGGCATTATCAAAATAGCCAACTCGAATATGCTAAATGCTTTGAAACTGGTTTCAGTAAGAAAGGGTTATGATCCTAGAGACTTTACTATGGTCGCAATCGGAGGCGGCGGACCAATGCATTCACAAGCTCTGGCAAGAGAACTGGGAGTTCAAAAAGTCATAATTCCTTCCACGGCTTCTGTCTTTGCATCATGGGGCATGCTGATGTCGGACCTGAGGCACGATTATTCACAAACTATGCTGTCAGTGACAAATGAAGCGGATTTAAATCATATAAATGACAAGTACGATGAGATTATCAAAAATGCAGAAAAAACACTTGAAAGTGAGGGCATGAATGAGAAAGATATCATCGTTACGAAAAGTATAGATATGAGATATCTGGGACAGGAACATACGGTGGAGGTTCCAGTACCATTTGAAAAGCTTGATGTAGAAAATATCAAAGAGATTGTACAAAGCTTCCATGACAGTCATGAAAGGCTGTACACATATACACTGCCTGAAAATGGTACAGAAATCGTTAATATCAAAGTCAAAGTTTTAGGTAAAATAGACAAACCAAAAATTTCAGAAGAAAAGGTCGGAGAAGGTGATAAGCATCTTGGCAGACGTTCAGTGTTTTTCGAAGAAGAGGGATGGATTGAAGTGGATGTTTATGCCAAAGATTATTTGACTGTTGGAGACAAAGTAGAAGGACCTGCACTAGTAGAAGAGAAATCTTCATCTACCGTAATTAACAACGGTGATGTACTGATGAAGGATAAATATGGAAATATGATCATTGAAATTGGAGGCGTTAATAATGAATTATAATACGGATCCGTTTACTTATGAAGTGATTAAAGACTCTATGATTTCCACTGGTGAAGAAATGTTTATCGCTCTTGCAAAAACTTCAATGAGTCCTATCATATATGAGGTTTTGGACTATGCTTGTGGAATGACAAACAGTAAAGGGGAACTTGTTACCCAGGGAAATGGCGTTACCGGATTTATAGGCATGCTGTCATTCATGGTTAAAGAAACCATCAATAAGTATGGTGATGATATTCATGAAGGAGATATTTTTCTTATTAATGACCCTCACCAGGGTGGAGGCTCTCATCTACCTGATGTTGGTGTAGTGATGCCTATTTTTCACGATGGCGATTTAATTGCTTTTGTTGCGAATAAAGCACATTGGACAGACGTAGGTGGTAAAGATACCGGCTCAATGGCGACGAACTCAACAGATATTTACCAAGAAGGATTGCAGTTCAAATGTCTCAGATTGTTTGATAAAGGTGAGATAAATCAACCTCTTATGGAGCTCATAGAATCCAATATCAGATTTCCTGAAATGTCCATCGGAGATCTTTGGGCACAAGTAGCTTCACTAAGAACTGGAGATAAACGTATAAAAGAGCTCTGTGGAAAATATTCCAAGGAGTCAATTTTGGAAAGCATGGCCAGGTTTTTGGACCAGGGCGAGAAACTTGCACGGAAAGAAATTTCCAAACTGCCAAAAGGTACGTTTGAAATTGAAGATATGATTGACGATGATGGTATTACTGAGGATAGTATCAAAGTAAAACTGAAACTGACTATTACAGATGATGAATTCATCTGTGATTACAGAGGTTCCTCTCCTCAAGTTCAAGGCCCGATTAACAGCTCATTTACAGGACTGGTATCCTCTGTTAGAACAATATTTTTAGCAATTACTAACTCAGATCAAGATATTAATGATGGGGCATTTAGACCACTTAAAATTATTACAGATGACAAATCGGTTTTTTCAGCTGAAAGACCTGCACCAGTCTCGATGTATTGGGAATCAATGTTATACGGTAATGAAATGATATGGAAATCATTGGCACCTGAATTGCCGAATAAACTAACAGCAGGCCATCTGATGTCGGTCTGCACTGTCATCATGGGTGGAAAGCATCCTGATAAAGATGGAGATTTTCTCATCGTAGAACCTTCCGTAGGTGGATGGGGAGCTGCAAATGAAAGAGATGGTGATACTGGACAGTTCTGTGTACTCGACGGCGAGACTTTTAATGTTCCTGTTGAAGTTGCTGAGACAGCCTATGGAGTTATGGTGGACGAATACTCTATGAGGACAGATGGTGCTGGAGCCGGTAAGTATCGAGGTGGCCCTGGGGTTATCAGGACTTACAGAGCTTTGACTGATGGACAATTTTTTACTGCGAGTTTTGGACGTCACAAAACTAATGTATGGGGTGCTGCAGGCGGAAATGAAGGTTCAAACAATGAATTTTATATCGAAAAGGTAAATGGTGAGATTGATGGGCCGTTTGGCAAATACAATCAATATAAACTGTCTAAAGGAGACAGGGTAGTCCTGAGAACTGCAACGGGTGGCGGATACGGAAATCCACTTGAGAGATCAAGAGAGGCAGTGGAATCGGATATTAAAAATGGTTACATTACTACTGAACAGGCCAAGAGAGACTATAACTTTCAATGAGGATGAATAAAATTGGAAATAAAAACAATTTATGATGCTCCAACTACGGCACCAATTATCATGGTTCCAATGTTTGATGAAATATTCAAAGAAAAAAAGATTGATGGAACTTTTAATTATGTTGAGATTGAAGGAAAAGCAAAAGTTCCAGAAGAAGGTTACAGTATCCATGATCATGATGAGCTATCCATGGTTATAGAAGGAAGTTTAGAGGTGGAAATTGAAAATGAAATCTATCATGTGAAGACTGGAGATTATACATTGATTCGTAAAGGTGTGCCTCATATATCTAAAAACCTTAATGAAGAAAAATGTACAATCGTTAGTCTCCTTATATAAGGAGGTAAGGGGTATGAGCAAAAATAAAGAGGCAAAAGGTATGGGAAGTGACAATCCATTAGAAAGTGTACCAATGCATAAAAGACAACATTGGACAACGCCAGCGGTGATTTTTGGAGGGTTAGAATTCACTATACCAGTTCTTATGGTTGGTGCTACGCTTGCTGGTGCATTTGGTCTAACTCAAATATTCTGGATAGTATTATTTGCAATGATTGTTTTTCAATGGACCGGGAACGCGATCCAAGGTCATATAGGAGCTAAGACAGGCAGGCCATCTTCTGTCATAGCGAAAAATAGTTTTGGTAATGTTCAGGCCAGAATTATAGCTGGAGGAACAATCTTCTTAGCATCTCTCGGTTGGTGGGCTTTACAAACAGCTGTAGCAGGGAATGCAATCTCAGCAATGTTTGGTATTAATTACGAAGAGCAGTGGATAATTTGGGCGATAATTACAACGATAGCAGGTTTGGTTTTCGCTATACCGTCAATAATAGGGTATAACTCCATGAAATGGACTGACTATCTTGCTGTTCCAGCGGGATTATTATTAGTAGTTGGTGGAATTTATTTCGCTTTGAGAGACACTGGTTGGACTCAATTATTGGAGTGGAGTCCAGAACCAACTATGACTGTAGTAACAGCTATCAGTTTAATAATCGGAGCAAATGTTTCTCAATGGGTGATTGCGTCAGATTACACAAGATATGCTAAACCGACATGGAAAGATAGCATCTTAATTCCAATAGGCATTGTTGGTATCGGGATTCCTTTATTTATGGTCGGAGCTATAATGTCTGTAGGCGTCGGAGATGCAGATATTGTGAATGTTATGTTGAATCTAGGCTTTCCAGTTTGGGGCTTTCTAATTCTATGGTTAGCTACGTGGACCAGTCAGTTAGTTAATAACTATAGTATGGGATTAGCTTTTTCAAATCTTTTGAATGTTAATACTGATAGAGGAAGACAAATACTCACATTATTAGGAACTTTAATAGCTATTGGTGTAGCTTTAGCAGGAATTCTTGACTATTTTGAAGACTTTTTATACTTAACTGCACTTGTTTATCCTGCGATAGCCGGTATTTTATTTGCAGATTTCTTTTTCCTTAGAAATCAAAAATGGGAAAGCATTGATAAATGGAACTATGTAGCTACAATTGCAGCAATAATTGGTATTGCTATTGGTTATTATACTCAATATGTAAATAATTGGGGTTTGCCTGCAGTTCAATCCTTATTTGCCGCATTCTTCTCATATTATCTGTTGATGTGGATCAAAGCCAAAATCAAACCGGATGACTTTACACCTACAAAATGGTTAAAAAATAAAAGTTAAATTTTCACGAACCCTTCACATTTCTTTTTCGAGAGTAGAGGGTTCGATTATCTTTTATCAGTTATTAGGGTATGTATTATAAAATGCTGATTATACGGCTCAGTCTTCTCAATATCTATGATATAAAATCTGCTAGGATAAGTAATTATAAAATTTAGAAAAATCAGTATATAATCTTGTAAATAGTAAAGTTTATGTATACAATCGATTTACAAAATCAATTGTATCCAATCGACAATGCCCAATGAATGATTCATTTGAAAGCTTTTTATCATATATTGGAAAAGGAAGAAAAACTGTAATTACGATTGATCCACTATATAGAATAGAGGAGGTCAGATAATGAAGATATTAGAGTATACAAATAAACATCAAAAAGAAATACTTTCAGATTTAAAAGATTTAGTTAATCATGAATCCCCGTCACTTGATAAAAACTTAGTCGATGAAGCTGGCGGATTTTTGAAAAGGCTGGTTTCAGAGAGATTGGGGATAGATGAATTTATGGAATATCCAAACGACAATGTTGGTAATCATTTGAAGTTTGAATATGGAAATGGTGAGGAGCAAATACTATTTCTCGTTCATTACGATACAGTGTGGGAGAAGGGTGAATTGAAAACTCATACTGAAGAAGGAAAGCTTTATGGACCAGGAACTTTTGATATGAAAGGTGGAATAATTCAAGGTATATGGGCACTGAAGACATTAAAAGATTTAGATTATACACTGAATAAAAAAGTTGCTTTCTTATTTACATCTGATGAAGAGTTACTTAGTCCGACATCAAGAGAATTAATTGAATCGGAAGCGAAAAAATCTTCGGTTGTTTTAGTGTTAGAGCCACCAGAAGCAAAAACAAATTCATTAAAAATTGCTAGAAAGGGCGCAGCTACTTATAACATAAAAGCACATGGTATTGCCTCCCACGCTGGCAATGATCCTGACCCTAACGCTAGTGCTATACATGAAATTGCTCATCAAATAAGGTATTTGGAAACACTAGCTGATTTTGATAAGGGAACAAGTATAAATGTAGGTATCTTTAATGGAGGTACTAGAAGTAATATTATTTGTGATGAAGCTACTGCGGAAGTTGATGTTCGCTTCAGTACTCAGGAAGAAGCAATCAGAGTCGAACAAGAAATATTGAAGCTAGAACCTATCTTAGAAAAAACTACAGTTGAAGTTTCAGGGGAAATTAATCGTCCACCAATGGAGTACAATGATGAATCTAAGACGCTATTTGAAAAAGCTAAAGAATGTGGTGAAGAGCTAGATATTAATATAACTGGTGCGTCAGTAGGGGGAGTGAGTGATGGAAACTTTACCGCTGCTGTAGGTGTACCTACTTTGGATGGACTAGGTGCTGTCGGTGAAGGCCCTCATGCTAGACATGAACATATAGTTATAGAGCATCTCCCTCAACGTACAGCATTGTTAACTAATTTGGTTTTAAAATTATGATTGTTTATCTCAAGGAAATTCATTTAATCAACTAATATATGAAAAAAGGGGTATGCAGCGTGGAAAATAAAGAAAATAGAAGAGGTTTCAAAAAGATATTTACTATGCCGGACGCATTTATTATTATTTTCGGTATAGTTCTATTGGCGACAGTTGCAACTTACATAATCCCAGCAGGTGAATATGAGAGAGAAACTGTTGATGGTATTACACAAGCAGTTCCTAATAGTTATACAGCTACTGAGTCAAACCCTGCCAATCTAATGGATTTATTTAGTTCAGTGCCAGTTGGAATGGTAGAATCAGCAAACATTATATTTTTGATTTTTATAATTGGTGGAGTCGTAGCATTAATTGAATCAACAGGAGCTATTGATAACAGCATCAATAAATTAATTGACAAAACAAAAGGTCGATATATGTTATTGATAACCGCTGTCGCAGGAATTTTTGGTCTGATGGCTACTTTAGGGGTTGTTCCAAACGCAGTAATTGCTTTTATCCCGATAGGAATAGCCTTAGCTCGATCTCTTAATTTAGATGCTATCACAGGGGTAGCCACAATATATTTAGGTTACTATGCTGGTATGATTGCAGGGGTTATAGATCCGACAATACTTGGTTTAGCTCAAACAATTGCCGAGCTACCTTTATTCTCTGGTATCTACCTTAGAATAGTTCTCTTTTTCATTCTAATGGCTGTCACTATTATTTATATTAATTATTATGCCAAAAAAGTTAAAAATGACCCTTCAAAATCTTTAATGGGAAATAACTTATTTGTAGATGATATAAAAGAAGATGTAGATAATATAGAAACGAAATTAACAGGTAAGCATATACTTATACTACTGACATTTTTATTATTCATCATACTATTTGTATTTGGAGCTTTCACTTATGACTGGAGTATAAACGAACTATCCGCAATATTTATTATGATGGGTATAGTAGTTGCTGTCATAGATAAAATCACACCGAATCAATTTATCAATATTTTTATGGAAGGTGCTAAAGCCCTTACTTATGGTGCTTTGGTCGTTGGTATAGCAAGAGCAGTTATTGTTATTTTGCAAGACGGGATGATTATAGACACCATCGTAAATGCAGCAGTAGCTCCGATGGAATCTACATCATTATTTATCGGCGGAATCTTATTGTTTCTATTTAATCTATTATTCAATTTAGTTGTTACATCAGGTAGTGGCCAAGCATCAATAGTAATGCCTTTGATGGTTCCTTTGGTGGATATTCTAGGGATTACAAGACAAACGGGTGTACTAGCATTTAAATTGGGGGATGGATTTTCCAATATTATAACACCTACTTCAGGAGTACTCATGGCTGTTTTAGCTATAGGTAAAATACAGTGGGTAAAATGGTTGAGATTTGTATTACCATTATTTTTAATATGGGTAGTTATAGGTATATTAGCAGTAAGTTTTGCAATAATTACAGATTATGGTCCATTTTAGATTTTGTTTAGCAATGATGATAGGAAAAAATTAAACTAGAGTTTGTACTATAAAGAGAGTGAAATAATTTTAAGAAAGGTGATTATATGACAGAGCAACAATTGGCTACACGATTGCAGCCTATTTTTGAGCACCTCCATGCAAATCCTGAAATTAGTTGGAAGGAGGTAGAAACAACAAAATATTTAATGGATTTTTTAAAGCAAGAGGGATTGGAACCTGTAGCTTTTGATGATATAACCGGCTTATATGTTGATATAGGAAAAGGTATTCCAGAAGTCGGTTTCAGAACTGATATAGATGCACTTTGGCAACAGGTGGATGGGGAATTCCAGGCAAATCATTCCTGTGGTCATGATGGCCATATGACTGTTGCTCTCGGTGTTGTCTTATTATTAAAAGAAATAGAAGATGAGCTATCTGGATCCGTACGTATCATCTTTCAACCAGCCGAGGAAAAACTGGAAGGGGCCAAGAAACTTGTGGAACTTGGTGTTGTTGATGATCTGAAATATTTATATGGGACTCATGTACGACCATTAATAGAGTTGGACGATGGGAAGTACTCCCCGGCACTACATCATGGGGGGACAAAGTTTTTTTCAGGAAAGATTGAAGGTATAGAAGCTCATGGTGCGCGTCCAGAAGAAGGGATTAATGGTATTGAGGTGGCTGCCGCATTGATTGATGGACTTAAACGTTTGTGGTTTAGGCCATCAGACTCTGTTTCAATAAAGATGACAAAAATACAAGCCGGTGGATCTTCAGCAAATATTATTCCTAGTAGTGCAACATTCACAATAGACGCACGAGCTCAAACGAATGAGATGATGGAAAAGCTGACAGATAGTTTTGAGAGTGTTGTTTCTTCGGTGAGTACTACATTTGGCGCGTCCATTGATTATAAGGTTGACTCTCACATCGCCGCCGCACGAGTTGATGATACAGCTAAAAAAATAATGGAACAAGCTATTATAGACGTAACAGGAGAAGTAAATTGTGCTTCAGAAATAGTGACTCCTGGGGGAGAAGACTTCCATTTGTATACTTTTATGAAACCAAAACTTAAAACCACAATGTTAGGAATTGGAAGTGGGGTGACTCCAGGATTACATCATCCTGAAATGACATTTAATCAAGAAAGACTTCCAGTAGCAGCGGAAATTGTTACAAATGCACTTGTAAAGACGTTAAACTATCTTGAGTCAAGTAGTGAAAATTTTAAATAAATTGGGGACAAAAATAAATAGAGAGATGCTAATTTAATTTTCAGTATCTCTCTATTTATTTTATGAAAAAGATATGAAGTTTTATAAAATTCAAAATAACATAATTAAAATTTAGATGATATTAAAAAGTTTCATTAGTCTATTTTCACTACCAACCTTGCCACATCACCTTTCTCCAACCTATCGAACCCTTCATTGATATTTTCTAGCGATAATGTATCTGATAACAACGTATCAACAGGTAATCTACCTTGCTTATAAAGTTCAATGAACCTTGGTATATCTCTGGTGGGAACACAGCTGCCTACATAAGATCCTTTCACTGTTCTTTCTTCGGCTGTCAAAGTCACCTGTGGGAATGAGAAGTTGTGTTTTGGATCAGGTAGACCGGTTGTCACTGTCATTCCACCGCGTCTTGTTATTTTATATGCAACTTCCATCGCAGGAACGACACCTGCTGTTTCAAAGGCGTAATTTACACCGCCATTTGTCAGTTCTTTCAGTTCATCTACAGATTTTTCATCAGATGAATCGAATGTATGCGTAGCTCCCAGCTTTTTAGCTAATTCAAACTTATTCGGATTGATATCCAGGGCAATGATCTTACTTGCCCCGGCAAGCTGTGCACCGATAATTGCGTTCAGACCGATACCGCCAAGTCCAACGACTGCGACTGTACTCCCCGGTTTGACCTGGGCAGTATTGATGATGGCGCCGATGCCGGTAATCACCGCACAGCCAAAAATCGCAACTTTTTCGAAGGGAATATCTTTATCCACTTTTATCACAGAGTTGGCTGAAACGACTGTATGCGTCGCAAAGCCTGATACACCGACGTGATGGTGGACATCTTCACCGTCACCATGTAATCTCTTACCGCCATCCAGCAGTTCTCCTTTTTCATTGGACTCCGCCCCTTTTTCACAAAGTGCCGGCCTGCCTTCACGGCAGGGGATACAGTGACCGCAGCTTGGAACGAAAGCACAGACGACATGATCACCGACTTCAAGGTCTTTAACGTTGTCTCCGACTTTAACAATCTCGCCGGCCGCTTCATGTCCAAGTGCCATCGGTGTCGGTCTTGGCCTTGAGCCGTTTATTACCGATAAATCTGAGTGACACAGTCCGACTGCACCGACTTTGATCATTACTTCATTACTCTTTGGATCATCCAGCTCAAGCGTCTCTATCTTCAAAGGCTTACTTTCAGCGTATGGTGCCGGTAAGCCCATTTCATGTAGTACAGCAGCTTTAATCTCCATAGTAACCTCCTATTGGATACTGAATTTTATTCATAATAACCTTCAGTAGATTTTCTGAACCCTTCAAACTGTTCGCCGTCATGACCAAACCAGATTTCTGCATTTTTTTCTTTGGCCAGCTTCTGGATTTTCTCGACAGAGCGTGCCCAGCCGATGGAGTCATAAATGATACCAGGCGGTTTCAAAGAAGGCTCCATGCTGTCCTTTGTATAGATGGCATCGGAGGCAAGAATCAGAGTACCCAGCTCTTCAGTTTCAATCTCCAGACCGATCATACCCCAGGCATGTCCGCTGCCGAAGTTCAGAACTTTGATACCTTCAACGATTTCAAGATTATCTTCATAGGGTTTGATAGTTTTCCATGTCAGGTCATTCTTAATCCAGGCATCAATATCCGCCCAGATATAAGCACCTTCCTTCTGATTTCTTGCATAAGTCTGCATTGTGCCGTTCAATTCATCATCATTTACGATAACGACTGCATTAGTGAAATACTCGAGACAACCTGCGTGGTCAAGATGCAGGTGGGAGGCAACAACATAATCGACTTCTTTTGGATCGACGCCGATTTGTTCAAGTCTGTTCGGTAAGTAGCATTCTTCAGTGGCAGAGTAGGGGAAAGCCTTCTGAGTATTCGGCCCCCAGCGGCCATCGTGGTCTTCGCCCGCCATCCCTTCAGGATTACAGGCAGTGTCGAAAAGTATCTTTGCTTCAGGGTGATCGATGAACACAGTATAGATCGGAAACTCGATTAACTCATTCGGTGCATTGGGATGGTCGATAGTGGCTTGATTGGAGTTAGCAATCATGAGGTTCTTGTCCATTCTGAGCGTACCATTATCGAGAACGTAAATCTTCATGCGGTCTTTGTTGATGTTTGCCATGTCATTCACCTCTTCTAATAGTCTAAACTTATTATATATGAAAGCGAATACAAAAAACAAAGAATATTCTGGAAATTAAGGTTGAAGAAATTAGCTATAGGGATTAAGTTGCTTGCAGTAGAGAGTGAGTGATATCCATACAGTGTGTTGTTTTGTTAAGTCAAAACCCCCAACTTACAATATACGGTTAAAAATGATATATATTACTAGCATTCATTAGAATGAATCAGAATATATTTATAATATCCTAATATTGGAAATAAAACTTGAATTATCCATAGAAATATTACATAATATTATGAATAGTAAAATATCATAATGGTTAGAGATAGAAAGGGGACTTTTTATGGCAAAGGAAAAAAATACACATATTGGAGTTCATGATTTACCGATAAGCAATAGGAAACTAGATAAATTTGGTGTTACACCATACATAGAGGCTTTAAGTGATTTTATTACAGAATGCGAAACTCCAATTACAATCGCTCTACAAGGCGGGTGGGGGACTGGTAAAACATCTTTTATGAATCTTATTAATAAAGAGCTTAAACCTGTTAAAGAACTAGGGATAGATATGGAAAGGATGGGAGATGAGATAGATAGAAGCAATGCTACATCAGAGACTCCTGTGATAACGGTTAACTTTAATACTTGGCAGTATACGCAATTTCATTTACAAGATAACCTAGGCATATCATTCCTTAGTTATATGGTCCAAAAGTTATCTCATGATTTAGATAATGATGATTTAATAAAGAAAGCCAGAATGGCACTTAAATCAGTTTCAGCATTCGGAATGAACGTACTATTATCTAGGTATGGTCTAAGTGTTCCAGAACGAAAGCGTGATGATAATGAAGTAATAATGGATCCAGCACAAGCAATTGAGAGTTTAAAAACATCTATAAACTCTATAGTTAAACAACATTTGGATAAGTATAAAGGAAATTCTAAAGAACCACGTTTAGTAATTTTCATAGATGATTTGGATCGGTTGAACCCTCGCATTGCTGTAGAACTTTTAGAAGTAATAAAGTTGTTCCTCGATATAGAAGGATGTGTTTTTGTTCTTGCAGTAGATAACCGTGTGATTGAAGAAGGTATTAAGGACTCCAAGAACACCTCGATTGAAAAAACAAGAAGCTTCCTGGATAAGATGATTCAGGTGCCTTTTAAAGTACCAGTTGAAACATATAAATATAATGAGTTTTTGAAAGAAAATTTGGGGGAAGTTTACAAATCGTCGTATACTCCTAAAGAATTGGAGAACTTAATCCGTAACAGTCTAGGTAGTAATCCACGAGCATTAAAGAGGTTGATTAATAATTATTATTTAAATAATAAAGTAAACGTAAAATTATCTGACTCGCCAAGTTTTAAAGCGGAAGATCAATCTATTTTAATTGCAATAATTTGCATGCAATTATCTCATCAACCTCTATATGTGACAATACTAAATTCTAAAGACGAGAAAATTTTAGAGTTAATAGAACAAAGTGAGAAAAAAGAAGAGAAATTCATGAAAGACTTGAAAGAACTAATGGAAAAATATAGTCATCTAAAATTATTTGATGAAGATATAGAAGGGAACTTTGATAGATATGTAACATTTCTATCATTGCTCCGAGACTTACTAGTATCCATTAAAAATAAGTACTCTGATCAGGGGGACTCAAAACATCTATCAGGTGAAGACTTAGATATTTTTGTTGAAATCCTAAAACAGTCAGAATTAACAAGTGGTACTCAAAATGCAAATAAAAAGGAAGAGAAAATATATAGTGATGAAATTATAGATGTTGATTTAAAGGAATTTGCTGAGAAAAGTGGTCAATATAAACTTGAAACTAAACCGTTCCACTTCACAATCAATGGTGAAAGAATTAAAGACTCTCCACCTAAAAATGCTTTTAAAAAGATACTTGATAGTTTAATTACTGAAAAAGAACATATTTTAAAACTAAAAAATTTCCAAGAAATGAAAAAATTAACTCATATTATTCACTTTCCTTTATTACCTGATGGGGAAGAAAAAACCAAGTATGAAGAGACATATAGCATTTTAAAATTTGAAGTGGATGGAGAAGAAGCAACAATTGGTTATCATTTCAGTTCAAAAGAATCAGCGAGACACCTTTACAGAATATCAGAATATCTTGAACCCGGAGCAATACAAGAATTCAATGTTAAATTGAAGGCGAGAGAATTAATATAAGGTTGTCTTTTTAATAGAAGCTGACAAATTTGGTAAGCATAGATAAAATTATTAATTAACGAACCCCAATCTTGAGTCTGAGATTGGGGTTCATTGCTTCATAAATGTTACTCTATTTGATACTGTATTATATTGTTGGTTTTTATAATGAACCTGGGCATCGAAGGCATAAAAAACGCCATGTGAATTTCATGTTATATTGAAGTTAGCACAACACTCAATAAAGGAATGAAATCACATGACGCAAATTAATGATAACATGCCTCGTCAAAAGGGCAAACACCTGATCCGTGATGAACGGATACAAATCAAAGTTTTAAAAGAAAAAGGGGATTTGAACCGTGCCATTGCCGAGGCCATCGGTTGTGACCGCCAAACAGTGAAAAATGAACTGGATCGTGGGTCGGTGGCTCAAGTGAAGGCACAGAAGCAAAAGAGAAAAACTAGAAGTCAAACTTATAAATTATTGAAACTTTCAATATTAGAGTACTAGAGAGAGCCTGTTGAGCTCAAAGCTCAGCAGGCTCATTATAATGTTCGCTATTTCTTCCCCGGTTTCTCAAACCCGTATGCTTGCCCATCTTTATGAACGATCTCATCTTCCCACGACAACTTATATTCCCCTTCTTGAAGATCCTGCATATAGGTATAAGGCGCATCGTTTATGCCGCCTTCAACTGCAACATAACCACGGTGTCCAAGTTGATAAATATTATTTTCAACCGCCCAGTGTGTTCTGGCTTCGTGAACGAGGTCGGGTCTGACTTCGCCTGTGATAATTTCATCCGGTCTGTTGCTGCCTTCAACCAATGGTACGCCGTCAAAATTGACGATGGTGCCTGCGCCCATGGAATCATTTGTGTCGTCTGTTCCGCACATGGCAACAGAAGCGGTGTAGGCCAGGTTGCAGAAAGCATTTGCCTGGTTGGTGATATTCCACGAATGACGTATCGGTGCAGTGTAACCTGCCGTCCGTAAAATGATATCTGCACCTTTGTAGGCAAGTTCGCGACTGACTTCCGGGAACATGCCGTCATGACAAATCGCAAGACCCAGTGTACTGCCGTTCGGTCCCTCACATACCGGAAGTCCTTTGTCGCCGGGTTCCCAAGGCTCGACAGGCACCCACGGATGCAGTTTGCGGTAATTCAGTTTAATTTCACCTTTATTGTCTATGATCAACCCAGTATTATAAGGGTTGCCATCCGGGTTGCGTTCCATTATCGAGAAGCACCCCCAAATATCATTCTCTTTACATACTTCCTTGAACGCCTCGACTTCAGGTCCATCGACATCACACATGATTTCGTCATCCATGCTCATTGAAAGACCGTGAAGCATATACTCGGGAAAAACCACCAGATCTATCGGCGCCGCAAAACGTCTAGCTTTCCTGACCATCTTACATACTTTCTCAGTCTGTTTCTTCAAATTCTCTTTAGTTTCTGTGATGGGCAGTTGGAGCTGCACCAGTCCAATCACAACACCATTCGGTGATTTGTTCAATCCTCCAAGTCCACTCATTCAATCCATCCCCTTTAACTTAATGAAAATTCAGTCTTATATCTATTATACCAAACAGTGATTTGCACGGCTCGTATGAGAAACAATTATTTATTAAAATAAGTTCACTAGCGTTGCATAAATAGTGTCGCAATTTTCTGACATTCAACTTTTCTTAAAAGTGACAAAAAAGTAAATACCCGAATAAAGGTGACACCATCCATTTGTTAATTATTTACAATTATGCTTGAGTGACATTGTCTGTTTGCGGGTCAGGGATCCGCCCTGCCTCTGATTTTCCGGAGCCAGATGCGGGCCGGTTTCCATAACGCGGCGCGTAAGTATCGACTGATCTGTAAGGTCTTCCGCCGGCTGTTCGTCTCGATTTGTATGAGGACATGCAGGCAAAACACAATCAATGCAATGAACACCTGATTGTGAATGGCCCATTCGCTTTGACCGTAAAATTTTTTGATGCGCAGATGCTGCTTGATCCATTTGAAAAATAACTCGATGGCCCAGCGGGATTTATACATCTCTGAAATCTCTTCAGCACTCAAGTCAAAGCGGTTCGTAATCAAGTGCAGCAGATTGCCTTTCGAGTCTTCGACTTTCAGTAAGCGGAAAGCATTCTCTGCCCGGTTTTGCGGTGTGCCGATGAGCACCATCTGGTCGGATTGCACGGCTGACTCATCTGTCAGTTTAAAATCTTCCAATACCCGGACCTTGGCGTTTTTACGCAGTCGGGAGAGAAAGAAGAAACCATCATCGGTCATCCGGTCAAAGCGCTCGTAGTCCAGGTAGCCGCGGTCGAACACATACATGCATGCTTTATCATCGACCATGACTTCAAGCTGTCCCCGGTCATGCGTTTTGGCCGGCGTTATGACCGCCTTTTCCGGATAGGAGACACCTTTTTCCATAAACACCAGCCGGAGATGCAGCTTGACCCCAGCTTTGGTTTTACGGAATTCAGCCCACTGATGATGGGTCAGGTTGAGCGGCAATGTACTGGAATCGATGATTTTTAAGGGCATGGCCGGTTGCGTATGTTGCGTTTTTAAATGGATCCGGGCAACCAGATCCAAAAATATCTTCTGAAAGACCGTCGGATCCAGCGCATTCAATCGACGAGATAACTGGGCGATGCTGATCGACTCCAGATTCACCGCTTTTTGAAGCTGATCATCAAACAGTGCATCGCTCAGGGCATGGAGACTTTCAATTTCTTTCAGTTGCGCAAACAGTAACAGTTTTAAAAATGCGTCTGTTGTCAGTTTCTTTGAATAATAATCTAAATTCAATGTTTTCACCTGGAAATCAAGTAATTCCATGTTGAGCGGTGAAAACCATTGCTCAAATGATGTTTTTGGTGTATTCTTGTCCATATGTTGGTCCTTTATATTGGATTTGGACGGGTAATCACCGGACGCATCTATTATAAAGGATTTTTTATTTGTTGAAAATGAGAAAACACAACATTTTGAGTATTATTAATATTCGGACAGAATTTATGCAACGCTAGTGAAATAAGTTGCATTTTATATTAATTCTTTGTGATACAATATATGTAAATAAATGGTGGATTTTATAATGAACTTAGCCACCCATGGCATAAAAAACGCCATGTGAATTTCATGTTATATTGAAGTTAGCGAAACTTCTCAATAAAGGAATGAAATCACATGACGCAAATCAATGATAACATGCCACGCCAAAAGGGCAAACACCTGACCCGCGATGAACGGATACAAATCAAAACATTACATCAAAAAGGGGATTCGAACCGTGCCATTGCCCGGGCCATCGGTTGTCACCGTCAAACAGTCAAAAATGAACTGAATCGCGGATCGGTGTCACAAGTGAAGGCACAGACGCAAAACGGGAAAACCTATCGCTATACCCATACGGTCTATTTCCCGGATGCCGGTCAGCGGCAGTACGAAGAAAACCGGGTGAATTGCGGCCGCATGCCGAAATGGGTCAATATCCCCGACGTCATGGCATGGGCGGATACAAAGATGCTTGAAGACGGATGGTCGCCCGACACGGTCATCGGTTATTTGAAAACCCAGTTTCCGTATGCGACAGCCCAACTGCCATGTACGACCACGCTTTATCACTGGATCCATATCGGTATCATGCGGACGAAGAATATCGATCTGCTGGAGAAAGTCAGCAGTGCCCCCAGAAAGACCGGCCGGCATGGTCAAGAAAACAAGCGCAAGCTGGGCACGTCCATTGAAGACCGGCCAAAACATATTGAAGACCGGGCAGAATTTGGCCACTGGGGAATTGATACGGTGCTGGGCATCAAAGGGGCAGATGACGCCGTCCTCCTGACCCTGGTGGAGCGTAAGACACGGTTTGAATGCCTCATTAAAGTCGAGCGGAAGGATGCCGCATCGATTTCAAAAGCCGTTCGATCCCTGGCCGAGCGCACCGGCACAGACATGGGCACCCTGTTCAAAACCATCACCTCGGATAACGGCTCGGAGTTCAGCACTCTGGAAACGGATCTGAAAGACACCAACCAAATGTATTTCAGTCATCCTTATGCCGCTTATGAACGCGGCACCAGTGAAAACCAGCACAAATTGATTCGACGGTTCATACCGAAAAGTCAGCCCATCAGTCAAGTGAGTCAGCAGCAAACCTTACGCATACAAAAGTGGATGAACACATATCCGCGGAAGCAGCTCAATTACCAAACGCCACAGGACGCATTGATGGCAGAGATGAAGGCGGTCGTCTAGAAAGTGCAAAAATTCTCTCTCCCCCTCGGGGGAGAGTCAACCCTCCTTCATCCATTCACAATCCCCCCATACCGGGGATCGGACACGTGGCTAACTTGAACTTGAAATTTAGGTTTAATACAATACATGTATAATTCTTCTTTATTTTTAAAATGCGTCCACTGTAATGTTAAGCTAGACACCTAAAAAAGATCACATGTGGGACACTCAAAATGAGTTTTCCGACCAAAGAAAAGCCTAGGAGTGATCACGCATGATCTACACCCATATTACCACGCGTGTAGCCATGTCCGAGAACCTTACCATCACGAAGGCCGATGAAAAAGAGAAGCGGGAAGTGACGAGCGGCAACTACAGGGGATTTTTAAGAAAATACTTCAATCTCGATATTGAAATAAAGAGACTCGAAGAATAAAAGATTCAAGGAGGAGGAGCTTTGGAGAAGGAAGAGCGCTTCAGGCACATCATTTTTGACTAGACCCGATACCCGGTAATCAAGCAAATACTAGGAGTCATACTTGTTATTTTCATAGTCGTCATAGAAATGTTCGAAACGGACAGAATGACGAGCTTTGCGATAGTATTCTCAATAACAACCAAAGGGACGATCTACTGGGCAGCCAAGCTCATGTTCTATAGTAAAAACTGGAGAATCAGGGATGTCATATTTCTGATATTATTCATAATCCTGATGTTATGGGGCATATTCACTTATCTCAACTTGTTTTAAGGATAAATATCCCAGCTTCGACCTGACGCAAGACTCCAATATACTCGTCCTCTCTGTCGGTGTGTTTCTAAAATGCAATCAAAAGGGAGTCATTAATGGACGATTCTAAGGCGTATATGGAGAAATAAAAAACATCACAAAGGGGAAATTCTCCCGTACAGACGAAGGGTTATATTGTCATCATATTGATGAAAATAAATGGCTGAAAGTGTCTGATCAAAACTTTGTAAAGCATTATAATATTCCATTCGAGTATCAAAGAAAAGACAGGTTGGTCTATTGCGATCTGGCGGAGCATACCATTCTGCGCGTACTGATTGCCAAAGAAACTTCTGGTGATTATGGCACTCCCGGGTACGAAGCATGTTTGAAACCTATGATTGAAGAGTGGTATCTGGATGAGGAAATACCCGGGCGTGAGTGGATGAAGAGATGCTACAACAAAGCGTTTTTAGAACCCCAAAAAGCATTCAATCTGTTGAAGGCGATGCAGCAAATGATTGGGTTGGATTATCATGACACTTTGGAAGATTATTACGAGTCAAAAAGAAAAGATCTGGAAAAAGTATTGATTGTAAAAGAAAAGATGAGGCAGAGACGCAGAGAAGATAAGGATTATTGGATAGAAAATGCAGGACGGTTGAATTACAGGAATTCCAGAAGTGAGATTATTACAGCCAGTTATTACATAAGAGAGGCATATAAAAATACAGAGGATTTCCGTCCAAAAAACCTCGGCATGAAAGAGTATGAGGACCAAATGAAAGAATTCACGAAAGAGAAGATCTTGGATGGCCTTCTGAATTATATCGAAAGTGGAATTTAGCCTCCTGAAAATCGATATGAGGACCTTACCCGTGAAGCAGTTACAAGAATTTTCGAACAAGCAGGCAGCGCTGGATTAAATCCTGAAGTCTTATTTGAAAAAAGGCGCAAAAATCAGATGGTGAGTGGTTCCGAGATAAAGATTTACATAGATTTCTAAACCAAAATGGAATCCAAGATAAAGCTTTAACACTTTTGGTAATAAATTACTGTTAATAGTGCAATTATATTCCATCTATATTATTATAGTATATATAGAATATAATTGTATTCTGAAAAATATGACTACATAATTTTGGAGGATAAAATGAACCGAAAAAAACTGTTGAAATTTTCACTTGCAAGTGTTTTGACACTTTCTGCCACTGCATATTTTACGGACGGCTCACAAGCATCAGAGATGGAAATTGATAAAGAGACAGAGGAAAATCATGAGGTCCAGGTTAATGAGAATAGTAACGGGTGGGGTGACGAATCAGGTATTGTAATTGATGAAGAGTTATCCGAAGAAGAAGATTCTGTAGTGCCATACCCGGAGAATGAAGCACCGAATACTTTTAATACTGATGGTTATGCAAATGCAACTGATGATTGGGAAGATGGAAATCAAGAAGTTGAGGATGGCGATTTGGAAGAGGAAGATTTTGAGGTAGATTATGGAGATTGGGACCCAAATGCCGCATATGATGAGTTTGGAAATCTTCTATATACTGCAGAGGAAGTAAATCATTATGAAAACGTACTAAACAATGCGTTGCAAACACCAAATTCTTATGTATACGTTGCTGACGGTGTATATGAATATTATTATGATGTAAACGAGGAAGGTTATGCAATTAATGAAAGAGAGGGTGAAAGGGTAATTCCAGCGGACTTGATTCATAGGAAGTATGAAATTTTCTCAAATGAAAAACTCTATCAGTTGGGTGTAGATATCCCACCGTCTGCACCTGAGGGACCAGAAGTTGAAGACCCAGGTGATGACGAGGTAGTAGAGCCTGAACCAGAACCGGAAGACCCTGATGTAGAAGAGGGTGGGGATGAGCCTGAACCAGAGCCAGAGCCAGAACCAGAAGAGCCAGTTGAGCCAGAACCAGAAGAGCCAGTTGAGCCAGAACCAGAAGAGCCAGTTGAGCCAGAACCAGAGCCAGAACCAGAACCAGAAGAGCCAGTTGAAGGTGATGACGATGAAGAAGACTCTGAAGATGAGGAAGAAACTGACGAACCAGTAGAAGATGAAGATTCTGAAGATGAAGAAGAAACTGATGAGCCAGTAGAAGAAGATGACTCTGAAGATACAAACCAAGAAGACCCTGTAATTGAAGATGATCTTTCACCAAACTATTTAAATGAAATTACTCTAATTGATAGTGAAAGTGGGAATGAAATAAGAAATCTCAGCTTTGTGGGTTCAACATTTGATAACAGGTTGAGTAACCTTTTAAAGAGTATAAATGAGAATTATGGTACTGAATATATTGTTGAAAATCAAACATTTGTAGGCAGAACTATAAACAGTTCGACAATTAATGGTGTAACACAGACAAGAACTACTAATAGTTATGAGATTTATTTGTCAAATGATTCTGACATCAAATACCCGTTTGATGAGCAAGTTTTTATACCAGATCATCCTTTATATGATGACGTTCATGCAGATAACACATTAAAAGATATAACAATCACAGATACAGATGGAGTAATAGTTTATATTGGATCTACTCAAGCTGAAGTTACAGTCGATGAATTCATAAGACAATCCATGGGCAATATTGATTCTGATATTTATTTTTATGAATCTGTTTCCGTTACTTCTGGTGTGACAACTAGAATAACTAATGAAGGCTTTTATTCAGGAGAATTCCAGGATATCAATGTAATTGTGGATTTTGTTGCTATGGAAGATGAAGAATCACCATCAGAAGGCGACGAAGATGAGGCTGAGACACCACCATCAGAAGGTGAGGGAGACGATGCTGAAGAACCACCT
>NZ_JCANUC010000028.1:0-23393 GCF_059568765.1 Lacicoccus kunmingensis DSM 17847
CGGTCCACCGGGCGATAAAAGAAACTGCTTAAAACCTTATGATACCAAGGGTTACAGCACATAAATAAAATTATCGCCCGGTCCACCGGGCGATATTATCTTTCATTCAATCGATACTTTGTAGATCGACCTGAACCTTCAATTTTAATCGTATTGTTATCGCGTAGCTGTTTTAATAAATCTAATGTATAGCTTTTCTGTAAATCTAAGTTTTCTTGAATTTTTGAACGTGAACTCGGACCATGTATCCTTAAGTATTGAACTATAAAGTCGGAATGATCATTAAAGTCTTCTTTATAGTTTCTATTAAATAAAACTATTTTAAATTGGTTTTCTGTAGCTATAATTTCTGGTTCTTTAAAATCTTTATAACTAGAATAAATTCTTCTTATACCTGAACCGTAATTTTCGATATACTGCATTTTATCTAGAGCATGAATTAATACAGGGTTTCTTTTAGGATTAGAACCTTCTTTAATATCATCAACAGTTAATCCATCGGGTATTGAACCAGGAGAAGAGATAGTAATTCTATCATCATAAATTTCAATTTTTATGTCCGAACTTAGTGTATAGTCACGATGTACAAAAGCATTAATAACAGATTCTCTTAAAGCGGTCTCAGGATATGAAGTGACCTCAATTCTTTGTGAGGACTTAGTAATTGTAGCAGATTTGCTATTATGAATATCAATAGTGGCAAGCACATAATCTATTTGTTTGGGTAAAGGGCCATAAAACTCTTTTTTATCTTTAAAAGAATCGATATTTATGCCATCAAACACTGCCAGTTTGATAACATTTTGATTTTCCTCACTAAGAAGATAAGCAGCGTAATTATATTTGCGGCTAGTGGTTTTTCTAAGGTTTAAACTTAATTCGTCAAATTTGATTTCTAAATTTCGAAAAACACTCTTTACATAATCAAAATTTAAATTTTGTAGTTTGGATACTTCACTATCAAAGGTGTTAGAATCATGTTTCTTAATCATTCGGTTAATTTCATCAGTACTTGCTTTGCGTTTGGTACTTCCCGATCTAATAAAAATATGATCGTAACTACTTTTTCTTTTATTTTTAAACCTGTAGGGCTTATTGTCTCCAGCTTGTATAATTAATGTTATATTAAAAAGATTACTCTCTATATCAACTAAATGTCTTATTTCGGGTTCGAATGAGTCACTAATCCAGTTTGCGAGTTTTTCTTCCCATGATTTAAAAGTACTTACCTTTTCTGGCTCTGATTCGAATTGTATAGGTTCGCCATTATCATTAACACCAAGAACAATTAATCCACCATTATCACTATTTAGAAAAGCCGTAATTTCTGCCTTAAAATCTTCATCATCATTAATTTTACTTTTATATTCAATCTCATTGTTTTCCATATTATCACCTTTTATTTAACCTAGATTTCTACAATTTATAAGCCGTGAATTTCAAGTTTAAGTTAGCCTATGGATGGCTTTTTCTCCGCCCCGAGATAGGAGGCAAATTTATACTATGAATTTTTTTGACTTTGTGTTTAATTAATCACCTTGGGAAAACGTACATGCTATGTCTAGCATCCAAGTATTTTACAATGTTAATTCGGCTTGTGGTCATATTGTATCATTCACAGCAGTTAAACTCATAGGCTATTTGTGATAAAGATCTAAATTAATTCTATTCTCCATTAGCTATGACAGCACTGCTTCTAGTAATATATAAGATTATCACTGCAGTATTGAAATGTATTTAGGAAAAGAAATACTACAGGATTCTAAAGGAACTTTTATACCCATTCAATGGACGGGGTATGTTAAGTCTTTAAATCGTTATCAAGGTGAGATCACAAAAAAGAATGAAATACAAAAGAACTTTCTGTCTTTAATCGAAAAAGGTAATACTAAAAATCATGATTGGGAAGCTATGGATCAGTTACTCATGAGAATTATTGAAGCTTGACTATAAGCATTAATTAATTGTCGAATTTGTATTAAGCTTTAGTAGAAAAACCGCATCGTAGAGTGATACGCCGAAGACTGTCATAAAAAGCTCCTAGTTGATTAGTCTCAAATATGAAAAATATTAAGAGTCATGATATAACTAAGATGAATATTTATGACAGTCAAATCTTAAATAAAAAATTAGTTGGCGTGAAGTCCGCCATCAACATACAATTCTGTTCCAGTGATCGTACAATAATTGCAATATTATCATCCATTTTAAAGAAATTCCCTATACGTTGAAGTGAATTTAATAAGTAATAATAATTACCTTCAAGTTTGACGCTGATGAAAGTCATGGACCGTCCGTCAGCACCCATTCTACTTCAGTCGAATACTCAGTGTCGGGGTTTGCATAAACCGGATTAAGCTTCAGCAATATGCCTTCTTTGCTATCCCAGGAAATCTCATGTGTGTCATCAATATCGGCGGCATTTCCTCTGGCAACTTCAACAGCATCATCTTCCAATGGATATTCAGTCCCGTTTTCTACGAAATACATCGCATTTTCCAATGTTGCTCCATTGTCATTGGAAAGCGGCTCATGAACCTGGGCAGTGAGCTGCCAGCTGCCGATTTCTTTAGTGTTGAGGATATTGATGTTCAAATCAGGGTTCTGTCTGTCCACTACAGTTTCTTCATCATGCATTTCAGTAGTTTCAAACGGTATCGTATCAGGAACGTATAAGAACTCCAATCTGTCTCCGGTAACATTTACTTCAATGATTTCAGAGACATGGTCATGATGTTCTGCCTGGAATCTTAATACATCCCCTGCCTGGAAAGGCACCTCCAGATTAAAACTGAAGTTACCTGAATCATCGCTGATAGTGGTGTCAATTACATTATCATTTTCATCATATATTGTAATAGTTGCATCGCCTAAAGTTTCCCCGGTAATTTCGGTGCTCAGATCGTTGACCGGATTGACTGACAAGTCCATCACATGATCTTCTGAATGGGCGAACATCATACGAGGCATCGTCTGTATGAAATTATCTGAGAAATTTGGTACAGGTGGTGTCATGGATTGTACTGTTGTGCCGCCTGTGTTTTCAAATGTAAATTGAGCATTTTCCATAAATGGTGTCATATGGGACGGGAGTTCATTCTGACTGTTGTCTCCCCATCCATGTATACTGACTTGCCGGACATTGAAGCTTACAATAATGCCACTGCTGAATAAACGGTTATTTGACCGGTTTATAAAATCTGCGGTTTGAGGGTCATTGATATCTACTTCCATTGCAGTATCCACCTGAAAGATATTTGCCCCGGATCCGCTCAGTACGGTATTAGCTCCTCCATTTATCGACAATGTCAGATTCCCATCAGAAGAGCCCGATGGGAACTCAGAAGTGAGCACTGCCGAATTTGAAGTAATATCCACATTTGCATTATTTCTTATGTCCAGGGCATGTTCAATATTACTTGAGCTCTCTCCACCACGGAAAAATAATGCACCGCCACTGCTCCGATGGTTAAGATCGAGAGCAGCGCCATCATGAACGACCACTTTTCTGAAAGCTAATGTGTTACTGCCATTACGTGTATTGATTGTATTTTCTCCGTAGAAATGTACTTCACCCGGCGGATTTGAGGCAATTTTGCCGCCCGTTATGAAGTTTGATGCATTAAAGGTGATGTTTTCCAAATGTAAAATACCGTCGGCATTGGAGGTTTCAAACAGCCCACCATCAATTAGACTGTTTGTTGTATAGAGATTGCTGGCGTTTCTTACGATCATAGTATTAATATCATCATTTATCACGATATTGCCAGCCCGCATTCCAATGCTGAACCCGTTTGCTTCTATGATTTTCTGGCTGGAGTCGGACCTTACTTCTCTCGCTCCGGAAGAGTTGATATGATCATCCAGTATAATAACTTCAATTTCCGGATTGTAAAGCGCACTGTTGAACGCTTCCGTCGTTCCGACTGTGGCGGTTGTGCCCTGTACTTCTTCTATTGGTGCTGCGCTCTGTCTGATAAGTTCACCAGTGGAAAATAATTGTGCATCTTCCCTGTCCTCTTCATCATCAATTTTCTGTTCAGTGTCCTCTTCTGAGTCCCGCTTTTCAGTGGCCTCATCTGTGGAATCATTTTGTGTTTCGGTACTTTCATCTGCATTTTCCTGTGCTACATCATCATTGGAATCTTCAGAGATATTTTCTTCAGATGCTTCATCCTCAGTACTTTCATTATCATCTTCCTGGGCTGCTCCACTTTCAGATTCTCCAAGGTCTTGTTCCTCAGATTTTTGTTCTTCGTTGCCATCTGCATGCTCTTTTTGGGATTCCTCTTCAGATGTCTGCTCTTCTACATTCTCTTCAGAATTCTGAATTTCGTCCCCATCTTCTTCTGCAGCGGTCTCATCTGTATTTTCCTGAAGGCCAGTAGTCTCTTCTGCCTCTTCCGAAGGTTCTTCCACTTCTTCATCCACAGTATCTTCTTCCGCTTCTTCACTTTCCATATCCTGGAGAATCTCTTCCGGCACTTCGCATTCTCCCTGCAGTTCGGATTCAATGGTCTCTGTTTCCGTGTCTTCATCGACGGCCTCTGTTTCAATTTCATGCTGCTCATTGACCAGTTTTATCTCATTGCCGGCGGAGAGCATGTCTGCTTCGATATCAAAGGTATAGGAATTGTCATTGTCGGCAATGACAATATCCCGGTACTCTCCGATTTCCAGTTCGATTTCATCTTCGGCATCGGCTTCTCCTTCAATCGTGTCATCACCGGCTTTAACAGTTTCGACGCTGAAGGACATATCCTCACAATAGTTCTCCGCTTCTTCAGCAAAGACAGTATGAAGATGAAGAAAAGCCGTGAATACCAGCAGCATTGTCATCGATATCATCAATATTTTCTTCATATTCTCCCCATCTCTATTTTTTTCTTTTTAAGAAGAGATATATTATCACAATGGCAAGTAACAGGATGACCGCAGCCATTGCCAGAATGACGTACACCATCCATGAATCGTCTTCTTCAAGTTCGACGGCTGATTCATTTGCTTCGTCTGCCGTGTCTTCGGTAATATCAAAGTCTTCTTCGAACTGCCAGTTATATTCGCCGTTACCTACATCTGCCCTGAAAGTGTAAGTGCCCGGCTCCAGTCTTTCGTTGTCGAACATGACCGGGAAATTGAACTGTGAATTCGGCGCGATGGTGAAGTTGTCTGCATCCCTTTCATAGATTACTTCTTCGGAACCCGCTTCTGAGACGGTGCCGTTAAACTCCAAATCACTGATGATGACGGGTGTTGGATTTACAAATTCCGTCTGCAGTCCTGTTCTGTGATTGACGATTCCCGGGTTCAGGTTTTCTAGCTGCAGCTCTGGTTCGATTTCTGTATCATTACCGGATTCGGTAATCTGTACAGCTAATGCATATGAGTACTGGTTCTGTATTTCAAGTCCGCTGTCTTCTTCTGGCACATCCGCTTCGAGAGTGAAATAAAGTCCGCCCAGAATGACACCGTCAAACGGCTCATCAGGTGCCTGGACATTCAATATCACCTCTTCCCGGCTGTTGGCGCCGACCTCGACCTCTTCCTGGCTGATGGATGAGATTTCATCGAATGGGCGCTGCATGGATTCATGCGGTTCTTCAGTCATGCCATCGTAAGTGATGATGCCGTTACTGTTGGTCGTTGCAAAATGGTTGGTTACATTCACTGTGATCGTTTCATTGGAAGTGTTATGTATGATGACTTCCAGGTTCTGACGCTGATCTTGATCCATTTCTATATCGAAGTATGTAGCATTTTCATTAATCTGATTATCGGGAATGACAGCTTCCACTGAATAAGGGACGGTGCCGTCTTCTGCAGAGGCACTAAGTGGGATGAATAATGTCAGGGCACAGGCGATGAAAAAGCCCGTTACTTTTCTCATGAAAATACACCTTTCTCTTTCTAAAATAAAACACCCCGAGTCGATTGATTTCGAGGTGTTCAGTTCATTAATTGTCTTATGAGCCCGGTCCGTCTGTCAGTGTCCAGTTGATTGTTGCCGTATGGTCTCCCCTGGTGGCAGATGAAGCCGGAATATCCAAAGTGACGTTTTCATTCGTCGTTTCTTCATTTTGCGATAACCATCTGATTACCCAAGTGCCAAGACCTTGTGCTTCTTCCAGTGTTCCGCCTCCTGCGCTGGCCACATTGACGTCAGTGTTATCAGTAGGCAGGACGATGGACTGTGGTACAACAGGTTCTGCAGTTGATGAAGTGGAATCTGCATCACCGTTGTTTAAATTGATTGTTGCACCCGGCAGTGTCTGTGTACCTTCACTTTCGAACGGAGTGACCCGGGCCGTCACGTTCCATCCTTCACCCGGACCCCTGCGGTCAGTGACCTGGATATAAGGAATATCTGTTGTAGACTCATATGAACCGCCGTCTAAATCCACTTCATGGGAGCCGAAGTCGATATTTGAAACGAAGTCCAGTGACAATGCGTCTGAGTCTCCCGTAATGTTGCCTAGCTGCTCGGCTACTTCTTCATCAAGCGGCTCGCTCGGATCCATGGGGTCGACCGGTCCAACCGGACCATCAGGCAGGGTGAAGGTCACCGTTGCATCTGAATCATATGTACCTTCTGCGTGTGTGACATCGGTATTAAATGCTGCTGTAACGATAAGACTGGCTCCAAGAACGTAAAATAAAGATTTCTTAAATTTCATCTTTGCCTCCATAGTATTTTTATTATACGTACACTATACCACTAAAATATGTAAATGATATTAAAATTTGCTCGCTTTTGTGAAACATTTTTGTCATTTCATGTATAATTTCATAATGAATAGAAATGTGAAGAAGATCACAACTACAATGAAAAGACGTTTTTTTGATATTCTATAATAAGAGCTCTATCCAATGACAGAACGGAATCATAAACATTGTCGGCATGAGAGGAGGCAGTGCTGTGGTTACACATGAAAGAATGGAAAAGAGAAATCTGGCCATCATCGGCATCGTCACGAAGAAAATCATGGTGGTCCCATGTGTTGTGAAGACCTCGTTATAATGCTGTGCATTCAGAAAGTTTATTTCTGGAAATGCAAGTTGAACACGCACCATCATTGATATTGAAAAGCAGATAGAAAAAACCGCATCATAAACTGATACGGTTTAGTTTTATTGACGGATAATCCTGATATTCTCCAGTACATCGATTTTATTCCAAAAATCATTATAATTATTATAGAAAATATTTTGTTTTGCATATCCGTGTGTAGCAATACGGTATTCTCTTTGAGATTATATAAATAAGGTTTGTAGAACACTGTATCTAATGCATGATCGATATCTTTAAAGCTATTGAACAATGGATGTTCATTCTCAAAATATTCAACAGGTTGCATTTTACAGTAGATCAACTCTTCTTCTATCAAGTTCTCTTTTACAGTTTCGATAAAAGGTTTTGGGTTAAATGATACGTAAATGACTCTATCTTCCGAGTAAATGGGTAGAGAATCAATATAGGAATCTTTTAGCTTATATTGTCCGTCTTCGGCTAGTTCTATATCATCTAAGGTAATAATTGTTAAACAGTGTATCTTTATTTTATCAATATCATTAAACCATTTCGAGTGACGTAATGATTTTAAACCTTTTAGTTGATGTACTTCATCTTTTCCAACAACCTGAAAAAGCACTACATGATCATTGGAGTCTTTCTCATGGTAAACAATACCTTCGTCAGTATCTTTAATTAATTTATCTGTAACACCTTCATCTTTATAATAATTTAGATTTTGCATAAAAAGCTTACCTTCTTCAAAATCTGAAGTAAATTCTGGTAATACATATTTTAAGAAGCCAATTATATTCATTATGACTCTCCTCATTTATAAGGGTACGATATATTGGTGTATATCGTACCCTTTAAAAAATTATATGTTACTTGCCATTAATTCTGCTTGTTCAACTACATTATCAACTGCTATCTTCTGAAGATCCGGTGGATAGCCATACTTCTTGAGTAATCTTCTCACCCTACCCTCATTTTAGCTTGAGTACTTTCTCGCTTATGCTAATCAACACTTATTTGTTTAATTGCATATGAAGTTATCATTTATAAATTAAACATGTGATTCTGTTAGTTCTAAAAATTCTTCAATATCTTTATGCACTGAATCCAGTGCTTCTTGCCAGAAGTCTGGTTTTCTTAGGTCAACATTTAAGTGCTTTTCAGCAAGGTCTTCTGTAGTCATACTCGCAGTATCGCGAAGAAGTGCAATATAGTCATCTTCAAGTAACGTATCGTCTTCTAAGAAACGCTTGTATATACCTAAGCTGAAAAAGTATCCAAATGTGTAGGGGAAGTTATAGAATGGTACACCTGTAATATGAAAATGTAACTTTGTTGCCCAGAACATTGGATGGTATGAACGAAGTGTATCTTGATAGGCTTCTTTTTGTGCTTTTTCCATCAGTTCTTGCAGTCTGTTGCTGTCTACAGTTCCTTGTTGGCGTTCATCATATAAATTGCGTTCAAAGATATAGCGGGCATGGATATTCATCATAAAAGTCGCACTTCTAGCAATTTTTTCATCTAGTAAGTTGATTTTTTCTGCATTGGATGTTGCATTTTCAATCGTTGCGTTTGAAACGACAAGTTCTGCAAATGTAGAAGCTGTTTCTGCAACGTTCATTGCGTAACGTTGGTTGAAGAGTGGTAAATCACGCAGGACATAACTATGGAATGCGTGTCCGAGTTCATGTGCGAGTGTTGACACGTTGCTTGTGCTGCCGGCAAACGTCATAAAAATACGTGACTGTTTAGATTCAGGAAGATTTGAACAGTATCCACCTGGGCGTTTTCCTGGACGATCTTCCGCTTCAATCCACTGTTCTTCAAAAGCTCGACGTGCCATTTCTGCCATTTTTGGACTGAATGATTTAAAGTTATCGATAATAAATGTTGCTGCTTCATTGTAAGTATACCGCTTGTTCGTATAATCACCCACGTCAACACTTGCTGTAACATCGAGCCATCCTAATTGATCAACACCAATTAGTTGTGCCTTTCGTTCAAAGTACTTTTTGAAAGGTGTTTTATTTTTTGTAATAGTATCCCACATCGTATCGAGTGTTTCTTCCTCCATACGGTTGTAGTCTAGTGGTGCTTTCATATAATCTTTATAGTCGTGAAGTTCATAGTCGTTTAAACGGAATCCTGATAAATGATTTAGCGTTGTAGAGAATAAATCAGCTTTTTCCTCCCATGTTTCTTCCCAAGTTTTTAAAAGTTTTTCACGTTGTTTTGGATTTTCTTCTGACTTCATCTTGTTTTCAAATTGACCGGCTGAATAATAAACGGTTTCATTATCTTCAGTTACTGGAATTTGTATAGAAGCGACGAGTTGGTTGTACATATTATTCCAGCCCTGTAAGCCGTCTAGTGATAAATGATTGATGATTGTTTCTTCTTGGGTTGATAGTAAATCTTTTTCTTTTTGTCGTATTTCTTCTAATGGGAAACGCATCGGTTTAAAGAAATCTTGCTCTAACAGCTTGCTAAATTGATTTTCAGTCAGTGCACTGATCTTTTTATTTAAAATAATATTCTGTGATGAGAGGTCTTTACGTAAGTTCGCAACCGCATTTAAATTCTGCATTGCTTTTTGATCAGAAACATCTGCAGATACTAAACCATTCGCAAAACTCCCCATCTCACCAAGCACGTTTGAAATTTTTTCGTAGTGTTGTAAGATCCCCTTCAGTGACGTAAAATCATTTGAATGTTCGTCCAGCTCCCAATTATCGAGCTCGTGAGAAAAAGCTGTAATACTATCTCTTACTTCTGATAATCGTTTTTGGAAAGCTTCAGATCCACTTCCACCAGGAAACACACTCTCCATATCCCATTTTTCTTTGTAGTTCATCAATTACCTTCCTCTCTAAATTAAAACTGTATTTATTTTTATCATACAGGAAATGAATGTAGAGAAACATTAATCACGTTAATATACATTAATAGTCCGTGCCTGCACCTATGTTAAACGATAAAACAGGAACAATATTTGTAGAATTTAAACTAATGAGAGAAAGCGATTTTAATTAACACAGCAAGAGTTAGGATTGTAGATGAGATGACTCTTGTTGAATAATGTATCAAAAAGACGGGGCTAATTTAAATTAGCTCCGTCTTTTCTAAGTGCTTATTTTTCGAATACTGCATCAACAACTTTTTCTGATGATCTTCCATCATCCCAGCTGCAGAATCTTTCATAAAATTCGTTATACCGCTCTTTGTATTTCTCAGTAACTTCATCGATATTTTCAATCGCATTCATTATGTCATCATTGTTCATGAGCAATGGGCCTGGCAGTTCCGTCTCCATGTCGATGTAAAAACCGCGCAGCTGTCCCTGGTACTTTTTAATGTCGTAAGTAAAGAACAGTATCGGACGTTTCAGGTTGGCATAATCAAAGAATACTGATGAATAATCAGTGATGAGAATATCAGACATCAAGTACAGTTCACTGACGTCACTGTATTTTGAAACATCGTATGCAAAATCTTCTAAGCCTGTTAAGTCGATGTTGGAGGCAACAAGGTAATGCATTCTGAGCAGGATGATATACTCATCTCCAAATTGTTCTTTCAGCCTGTGAAGATCGAGTTTCAGATTGAATTTGTACTTCCCAACTTTGAAATATTCATCATCGCGCCATGTAGGTGCGTATAGAATGACTTTCTTATTAGTTGGTATCTGGTTTATTCTTTTCAGTCTGCTGATGATTTCTTCATCATTCTGGTTTGTTAAGATATCATTTCTTGGGTACCCGGTTGGAAGCATTGTATTATTGAACCAAAACGCTCTTCTGAAGATTTCAGCAGAATACTGGTTAGGTGCAATCAGATAGTCCCATTTATTAGTTTCATGGTTAAAGTTTTTCTTATACCTTTCAGCATTTGTACCTGGCATATGAACATTGTCCATGTCGCCGGCAAGTCTTTTAAGCGGCGTACCATGCCAAGTCTGAAGATATGACTGTTCGTCCCTTTTGATGTATTTGTTTGGCATTCTTACATTGCTGACGATATATTTTGCTCTTGCAAGATAGTAATAATATTTGAGTGAGAATCGTTTAACAGTTTCAGGGTTCCCTGGTATCTTGGACGGCTCGTTCATAACCCATACGAATTTATAGTTACTTTTGTTCTTAAGCATGTATTCATAGATATATTTAGGACTGTCAGAATAAGCTTTACCCTGAAAGCTCTCAAAAAGAACAAGATTATCTTTGATATCTAAATTATTAAATACACGTTTATAAAACAATTCTTTTCGGCCTTTTCTGGAAGTAATGCCATTTTTAATGTCTCTAAGAAAATGGTTGAAATTGCTTAGTTTCCGGAAGTTGTTTATCTTGTTTGATTTTATTGCTTTGACATCATTTTTTAGAATAAAATCTTTGTTATTCAGTCGATCCGGGTCAATTTTATTTATACTTTCCACAAGGCCGGCAAAATAATAATCGATGGTAGTATCATCTTTAAATTCGGTCACCAAACGTTTTCTATAGAAGTTAAGGAGTTTGTCATCCAGATATTTTTGCCCTTCCTCACTCAAATCATCTGTTCTCAGCTGGTTATAGACACCAAAGAGATCAGGTGTAAGCTGTTTTAGGGGAGACTGTCTAAGAGACGGGTTATTAATTGGATCGTTTCCTCTTCTTCTGAAATAGATCGCTTCGTAAGAATAAGGTATTACTTCAACTTCTTCCATCAATGGAATCATGAATGTAAGATCCGAATAAGTTTTGAATTGTTCGGAAAACCTTAGATTCATGCTGTCTATGAACTTTTTTGAAATCAGGTAGTTGATTGCTGACTCTGTTCTGAGTAAGTCGTGCCTGTTGTCTGAATACATCTTTATTTCATTTGTACCGGGTAGTATGATGGCAAAACTGGTGCTGAAATCCGTCGATTTCATTCTTCCTCGGATTATCGGAAATTCTCCGATATTATCATGCAGCAGCTGCAGTATGTTTTCGGATACATAATCGTCGCTGTCGAGGAAATATACATAATCGCCTTTTGCTTCTTCAATACCAATATTGCGTGCAGCACCTACATAAATATCTGCGGGTGTATTAATAAATCTGTATCTGTCATCATCCAGGTATTCATCATTAACCACTCTTTTTAATGCATCTATATCTGAGTGGAGTACCAGTACTTCAAAATTTGTGTATTTCTGGTTTTTTAATGATTCTAAAGCAGTATTTATATATTTTTCATTTTTTTCTGCTGGAGTGATTACAGAAATTAGGTTATTCATGATTATTGTTCCTTTCTAATCCTTAAAGCAGTTTATCTGTGAGAGAAAACCATAGTTTCTGATAGATTTCTTTGCTAAATTTCGTTTGTATTGTTTTATCTGCTTCATTTCCCATATCTCTTGTTTTTTCAGGGTTTTTCAGCATTTGTATGATTCTTTCTGATAATGCTTCTATGTCATTTTTTTCTATGAGGAAACCATTTACTCCGTCCTCAATCATATCAGATGGACCATACCTTATATTATAACTGACGACTGGTGTTTTATTTGCCATGCTTTCCATGACCGCAAGGGAGAAACCTTCAGCGTTGGAAGTTAGAACAGATAAAGCGCCGCTTTGGTATATTTTCCCTGGATTCTGAGTATATCCCTTAATCAGCACGTTATCACCGAGCCCCAATGTTTCTATCATGCCTGCATATTCTTCTTCTTTATCCCCGGAGCCCCAGATTTCTAATTTAGCCTCAGGTACTTCCGCGATGACTTTTTTGAATGCCTTAATGGTATGGTCTATGTTTTTAATACCTGAAAATCTTGATACGATGACAACCTTAGACATGTCTCTTTCACTGCTGTCTTGCTTCATATTGGTAAAAATAGATTTTAACCCTTTGATTTTAGAAACATTAGCATCATAATAGTTTGGCACCACATAAACTTTGTCCTCATGTCCATAACGGCTGACTATATCATGTTTCTGTTTTTCTGTAAGAACGATAAGCGCATCGACACTTTGTATATTTTCTATTGCAAAGCCATTTCGTTTATTTAGTTCGGAATCAGGATTATCTGGATTTGTAAGGTGATTGCTATGCATACGCAGTGCTTTTGTTGTGTATGAATGTTTCAATTTAACAAGCAGTTCGTCAGTGCTGCGTGTATCAGAAATGGCCATTACTCTTGAATTCGATTCGTTTAATACACTTTTCAACCAGTAGAGTTTATGGGGCACAGTGTTGCCAGTTGTTTCACTAATGACTTCATTATTTTCACCGAAATGGATAATCCGGCTAATTTTTCCAGTGGAAGGCTCACGCCAGAAACTGAAAATGGCCTTTCCTCTTTTGTCGAAGAACACTTGCTGTCTGAACTTGTTTTCTTCATAGCTGAAATACTGTACTCTGCTTACCTGTCCGTAATAATTATAATTCTCTCTTCTCACCCTGTAGCGGCTTTCATTGAAGTAGTCTATGAAGTCGAGAGTGTCATCATCCCGGAGAGCGATATATTTTTCATATATACCATTGTATAAAGTCTATAAGCATTGTGGTTCTTTCTTTGTGCTATGGCATAGCTTTTTTCATAATCGGAAAGGTTTACTTTCAATTTACGGATATTAACCTTATCTTTATCAGTGTATAATGCCAGTTCTTCAAACATATTACGTATGACAACTTTTTCGCTGACCTTGCCCATTTCTTTGAGCTTTTTACAGATTATCGGGAAACGTGGTTCATAGTGGAATGTCAGTATCTGGGTATCATAACCGGCATCAGCAAAAGTACTGGCCTGCCGCAGAGATGCATGCGTGAGTCCCCCCCTATTTACATCTATGGAATTAAGTAGAATAATAATCCTGGGTTTCATAAAATCATCCTTATCTGATTCTCATTCATTAGAGTACTATTATATTACTTTGAATCTATAACAAAAGAAAAGCCTTGCGTACATATATTTACTTAAATACAAGCTTAACGAATTGTGCAGCCTTAAATTATTATTTTAACATGTATAGACTACATACCCTTAACTCTCCCATTTACATTAAAAGATAATATTAATTATGGATATGAGATCTTTTTACTAGTATTAATAATATTCAGGCTAGATACTTACATCTGGAAAATTTATGAATGAATTTTGATAAATGACAATGGATATCCTTTTGGTAATATACTGAATGATATAATCAAGTCAAAGTAAACTAGGAGATTTTTTATGAAGGAAAGATACAAATCTAAAATGACTGTAATTATACTTTTCATTCTGATGCTGATCAGTATAGCTTTACTCATTGTATTTATTATGATGGCCGCAAATAATCTTGAAGAGAATCAGGGGGGGGACTTCTGAAGTACAATCCTTAATTGAAGCACAAATAAGTTCTGATGATATTCTCCCTACTTCAACGAAACGTGTAAATATTAGTGAACAAAAGTCATCTGATCAAAGACGGTTAGATGAATTTTTTTATTTTAATACTCAATTTACAAACTGCTAATTGTTAGTATTTTTAACAAGTATGAACAGTAACAAATCTGAAACAATAAATTATCTTTCTATCAAACGGTGCTTTATGCTGAGAGTATCTCATTATAATGAAGTACATTAAATTAACAGATAATAAAATTTATAAAGGAGAACTAATTGTAATGACAAAACATATACCATTAAATGTCCTTGAACTTGTGGGCATTTCGGAAAACCAGACGGTCAGGGAAGCGATTGAAGCATCCTTGGACAATGCCGAACTTATTGATAAGCTTGGATTCAAAAGGCTCTGGTTCGCAGAGCACCATAATACAAAAAATCTCGCATCCGCTGCGACGTCCCAGCTGATTGCGATGGCTGCAGCGCGGACTAAAAACATTCGTGTCGGATCAGGCGGGATTATGCTGCCGAACCATTCACCACTTCAGGTTGCTGAAAATTTCGGTACGATTGCACAGCTCTATCCGGACAGAATTGATCTCGGGCTCGGTCGTGCACCGGGTACCGATCAAAGAACATCTCAGCTGATTACACGTACCAGCAGTGATGCACAAAACTTTGCAAACTCTATTTATGACCTTATCGGCTGTTTCAGTGAAGAAGGACTCGGTCATAGTGTTCCAGTGACTTCTACAGTCGGTACAGGTACGAATATTCCGATATGGGTATTAGGATCAAGTATGAACGGCGCATCAATTGCCGGACAGCTCGGACTGCCTTATTCTATTGCAACGCACTTTACACCCGATGATTATAAACAGAAAATTGATATGTACCGTTCGGCATTTACGACAGATTCGCCGACTTCTCAGATTGATGAACCTTATGTCATGGCAGGGATTAATGTCATTGTGGCACCGACAGATGAGGAAGCAGAAAAAATCTGGACAACAACGACACAGATGATGGTGGATATGCAGACCGGCCAGCAGCGTAAACTTCAGCCTCCTGTGGATCCTGAACAATTAGGAACAGAAGACCAAAGAAAAATGATGGATGCGATGTTCAGCCTGAAAGCCGTTGGTTCACCTGAAACAGTCAGAAAAAAACTGGAAGAATTTACGGAAGAAACCGGAGCAGATGAACTGATTATTGTGACTTACACTTACGATCCGGAAAAAAGGAAACAATCGATGGAACTGCTGGCAGACCTGTGGTTCTAGATAACATGAAAAAGCTTCTAACCTGTTGATAGGGGTAGAAGCTTTTTAATTTTTAACATTCAATTTTTGAATCATTAAAAATTCATCATCGGAACGGATAATTAAATTTTCCCGGTCTGTTGTAAAGTGATCGATATAGGACAAAATCCTGGCTCCTGAGGTTACTGTTTTAGTATGGATTTTGACTTCATCCTCATTTAAATGCTCATTTATAATCAATTCCGCCTTCATAACCATCCCCCTTGTCGTTAAAATTCTTAAACACAGTATATAACGAAAAACGGTATCTAAAGGTAATTTTTTCGTGAGCGGTTATTTGTCGTTCGTAAGAGGTAAAAAATTATGAATAATATAAAAGACATAAAAAAAGACCGCCCAAAAGGACGATCTTCTTTCTTATTGTTCGCTGAAGAAAGTGTAGAGTGCGGAAAGTTCTTCGTTATTGATTTGATCTTCGCTGTAAGCTGGCATCTGTCCACTACCGTTTCTCACGGTTTCTTCGAATTCGTCTTCGCTGAGGCTAGTGCCTGCAAGTGCTGGCCCAACAGCACCTGAGAAGTCTTCACCATGACATGATGCACATGTGCTCTGTGCGATACCTTCAGCATCGACATCTCCACTTGAAGCACCGCTGTCTTCTTCTGTTGCAGGTTCATCGGTACCTTCGTCTTCGCCGCCTCCGCAAGCACCGAGAACGAGTACCATAGAAAGACCGCTGGCCATTAGAAATTTCTTCAAATTCATAAACTGACCCCCTAAAATTTGTAATACTATTACATACCCAATATATCATAACTTTAATGAGGTTGTAGAATCACCAGCAATCAGCTGCTTGGTATTACATACTCTTTATAAATATAAAATTCAATTTCTTCACTTAATCTATTTATTTAAACAGCTTAGTACGCAGTCCATCCGCCGTCTACTGCAAGGACCTGTCCATTAACGAAGGAACCTAAGAAGACCGCTGCTTCCGCAACTTCTTCCGGCTCCCCTGCTCTTGGATTAAGTGACATGCCCTGACTTTGACGGTGAGCTCCAAACTCACTCATATTACTCATTGATGAGCCAATATTTGTTTTTACCGCACCGGGAGCAATTCCGTTACAGCGGATGTTTTTATCTGCATACATAAATGCAGTATTTTTCGTTAAACCGACCACTGCATGTTTTGATGCGGTATAAGCCGCCCCTGCACGTCCGCCGTACAGTCCGCCTGCTGAAATATTATTGACGATCGTTCCGTGTCCTTGTTCTAAGAACAGGTTGACTGCTAAACGCATCGATTTCATAACTGCGGTCGTATTTACGGCAAATAATTTTTCCCATCTGTCGTTTGAAACTTCACCTACGGGCTCCATACCGTCCATAATACCTGCATTATTAACTAAGATATCCAGCTGCCCGAAGTTCTTTTTCGTTTCTTCGAATAACTGTTCAACTTCTTCTTCTGCAGAAACATTCGTTTTAATTGCGAAAGCTTCCGCACCATTAGCTTTAAGGTTTGCTGCAACTTCCTCCGCACCTTCTATGTTTAAATCAGATACGACAACTTTAGCACCTTCTCTTGCATAAGCTTCTGCGATTGCTTTACCCATACCTGATGCTGCACCTGTAACGATGGCAACTTTGTCTTGTAATCTCATTTTGTATCCTCCTTCTATTGTACAACTGTCTATTATTTATTATAATAATGAAAGTAAACGCTTTCAATAATCAAAAATCTGATAACTGTTCACTAATGGACGGAAGTATAGAATGTTGTTCAATAAGAGATGAAAAGATGTCCAAGCATGATTTGCGCATTGTTAAAACTAAAGAAGCTCTGCATCGGGCCCTGCTGCAGTTATTAAATGATAAAGATCTCGGCGAAATTTCTATAACGGAAATTTGCAAACGAGCTAAAATTAACCGCGGGACTTTTTATTTACATTACGGGCAAATTGAAGATGTATTTGAGGAATATTTTAAAGAGATAACATTAGATTTAGCAAATTCCTATAAAGAACCCTATCGCAAGGCAACGATTTTAAAAGTGAGCGAATTAGATTCCTCGACAATTCGTATCTTTCATCATATTGAAAAATATAAATCTTTCTACGAAATTATTTTCTCAAGAAAAGTGCCATTAAGATATTACTATATGTTGTTTGATGAAATCGATAATTTATTTCTGGAAGATATGGAAAGTCAGCAGCAGGATGGACTGAATAATGAAATGTTTGCGGCATACCAGTCGAATTCTATTATCGGCATGATTATTAACTGGTATAAAAATGATTTTTCTTATAGTGCAGACTATTTGAACGACCAGTTGGTAAAAATTTTGAATATTAACAGGAAGTAATTAAAGCAGGTTAATCAGATTGCATTGATTAGCCTGCTTTTGATATTTATTTACGGTAGATTAATAAAAACTCAGTAAGCCTCTTGTTAGACATTTAAACATCTGAATATCCAGTACATAATTTTTGAATGCGCTTACATGTAGTGATACTATTTATATTAAGAAGTGTTTATCTGTCATGCTGGCCACAAGTAAATTTAAAATAATCAATACAGGGAGGCTTCTGAAAGTAAAATGAAACGGAAAGCAGAATTTGACTATATCGTTATTGGTACAGGAGCAGCTGGAAGTACAGTAGCAGGTCGTCTGAGTGAGAATCTAACGTTTCAGTATTAGTTCTAGAAAGCGGCGGCAGTGACCGTGATCCATTGATTTCGATTCCAAAAGGATTTTACTTTCTTTATGGTGGTAAAAGACATTCATTTTATTATTCCACACTGCCTGTGGGACCATCACAGAATATTGAAATGTGGCAGCGCGGGAGAGTGTTAGGCGGATCTACAGCTATTAACGGACTTCAGTATGAACGCGGAACACCAAGTTACTGGGATCGGGTTGCGGCCAGAGGAAATGAAGGCTGGGGCTGGTCAGATATGGTGACCGCCTTCCGGGCACTTGAAAATCATGAACTGGGTGCCGGGGAAACCAGAGGCAAAGGCGGACCGCTTCATCTTCATGTAAGCCGGGAACCGGATGAACTTAATGAAGCGATTTTCAGTGCGGCAGAGAAATGGGGATTGGAACGTGTTGAGGACATCAACAATTCCAGTAAAGAACGTATCGGCTATATTCCAAATACTGTGCATAAAGGCAGACGCGTGACCGCGGCTAACGCTTTCCTAAAGCCTGTTTTAAAACGCGATAATTTATCTTTAGAACTGAATACTCATGCCGGCTGGATTCTTTTTGATAACGACCGGGCAGCTGGTGTCCGGATCAAACATAAGAATGGAAAAGTTCGTGATGTTTACGCTAGAAAAGAGATAATTATATCTGCGGGTGCTATAGAAACACCCCTTCTGCTGGAAAAATCCGGAATCGGAAGTGCTGAAGTGCTGTCGAGGATTGGTGTTCCAGTCCGCTCGGAGAGCCCAAATGTTGGTGAACATGCTATTGAACAGCGGCAAGTCGCCTATCAAGCGAAAATTAATAAAAGAATCGGCTATAACAGCCAGCTCTCCTCCACAATGCGTCAACTATTCAGCGGGAGCAAATATCTGCTGAATCGGAGAGGTGTCATTGCAAGTGGAGGTTATGATATCGGAGTTTTCTTCAAATCCGATGCGAGTCTCGATCATGCAGATATTTTAGGTATCTTTAATCCATTATCTTTGGATTTATCGGCTCCGGCTTTAAAAGTATCCAAAGCACCCGGTTTTTCTGCAGCAGGAATGTTATTACATCCAACGACAGAAAGTTCAGTCCACAGCAGCGGATCCCAGCCGGAAAATCCGCCAATAATCGACTCTCATTACCTGGAAACAGAATATGACCGAAAGAGTACTTACGAAATTCTAAAAGGTCTGAGAGCAATTGCAGAACAAAGTCCGCTGGCAGAACTTATTGAAGCCGAAGAATCTCCAGGACCTCAAGTGCAAAGTCCCGATGATGTTATCAATCATGCATGGCTCAGCGGGCACATACTTCATACGGTGGGGACATGCAGAATGGGCCCGAATAATGAAGATGTGGTTGATTCCAGATTGAAAGTACGCGGTGTAAAAAATCTGCGTATAGCCGATGCCTCAGTACTGCCGATTCAACCGGGAAACACTATGGGGCCATCGATTGCTGTCGGCTGGCGTGCTGCTGAATTTATCCGGTCAGATAATGAGTAATTAAAATGTGATTATTTTTAATATATAAAAGTGGTTTAGACAAAAATTTTGGAGCAATAAGAGAAATGGCTTGGAAATCTTGATTTTAAGATTTCCAAGTCTTTTTTTATAGTTTTACAGAATGAAGTATATTAAAGACGGATTGTCAGGCAAGTTTACAGTCATTAAGGCAATACTTATCTTCTTAGGCTTGGTATGACAGAATCTCATAAGTATCCCAACACCATCTTCAAATTTTTTACTCTCCTTCTCAATCATTTATTTTTATTGATTTGTAAATTAGTGATAAATTTGTTATGCTATATTTAATTTAGGGTAACCTAAATATTAAATTTGGTTATTCTTATTTTTAGTTGCACTGAGGAGGTAAAAGTTTGAAAACATCACTTGAAGTCAAAAATTTAACTGTTTCATACTCAAATAAAATAGCTTTAACAGATGTTAATTTTTCTATGAGAAGCGGAAAGTTAGTAGGAATTATCGGACCAAACGGCTCTGGTAAATCTACTCTTATGAAAGCTGTGCTTAATTTAACAGCTAAGGATTCAGGGGAAGTCAGAATAGAGGAAAAACCTATTGAAAAAGTACGGGAAAATATTGCTTATATTCCTCAAAGATCAAATATAGACTGGGATTTTCCAATTTTAGTGAGAGATACTGTTTTGCTCGGCACTTATCCGAAGCTCGGTTTGTTTAAACGCCCTAAAGCAAAAGAGAAAAAAATTGCAGAAGAAGCGTTAAAAAAAGTTGGAATGGAAGATTTTGCTGATAAACAAATTGGTGAACTTTCAGGCGGACAGCAGCAAAGGATTTTTCTGGCCCGAAGTCTGGCACAAAATGCAGATATTTTCTTTATGGATGAGCCTTTTGTCGGCATAGATATCCACAGTGAGGAAATTATTATAAATATTTTAAAAGAGTTAAGAGATCAGGGGAAAACTCTCTTTGTCATTCATCATGATTTAACTAAAGTCGAGGATTACTTTGATGAATTAATTTTAGTGAATAAGGAACTGGTGGCAGCGGGTGCTGTATCCGATGTATTTACGCCTGAACTAATGGAACGGACCTTCAATGCGCCTCTAACTGTTTTAGAAAATATGGGTGGTAAATTATCATGACTTTTTTAAATGATTTAATGGTTTATGAATACTTGCAAAAAGCTCTAATCACTTCGATTATGGTCGGTGTTATTTCCGGTGTTATAGGAAGCTTTATCGTACTCCGGGGCATGTCTTTAATGGGTGACGCTATCTCCCATGCTGTTCTGCCGGGTATTGCGATTTCTTATATGCTTGGAATTTCTTATTTCTACGGCGCTGTTGTAGCTGGAGTTATTGCAGCACTCGGGATTGGAGCGATTCATCAGAACAGCAGAATTAAAACAGATGCTTCCATCGGTATCGTCTTCTCTACTGCACTGGCGCTCGGTATTATCTTAATAACAAAAGCTCAAAGTGCGACAGATCTGACGCAGATTTTATTCGGGAATGTGCTGCACGTCAGAACTTCTGATATGTGGATTACAGCAGGTGTCAGCGTGTTCGTTCTTGCTGTCGTTGTTATGTTTTATAAGGAGCTTTTAATAGCTACTTTTGATGAGACAATGGCCAAAGTTTACGGATTAAATACACGATTTATTCATTACAGTTTGATGGTGATGTTAACACTTGTGTCGGTGGCTTCCCTGCAGACAGTCGGAGTGATACTGGTAGTGTCTCTTCTAATAACACCTGCATCCACTGCTTATTTATTAACGAACAGATTGCCTGTAATGATTGTTATGTCTGCATCTTTTGGTGCAGCTGCTGCAGTGGTTGGCATTTATTACAGCTATAATCACGATCTGCCGTCAGGACCTGTTATTGCGATTGCCTCAGCGATTCTCTTTGTATTAGTATTAATGTTTTCACCTAAGCAGGGTCTTATCTGGCCGCTGCTACGAAAAATAAAAAGAGCATAATTAAATAAAAGATAAAAATTAAGGAGAGAATTGAAATGAATAAAAGAATAACGTATGTAATGAGCCTGCTGCTGGCTGTACTCACTCTGGCTGCTTGTACAGGCGGAGACAGTACAGCTAATGATGAAGCAGAAAATGATAAATTAGAGGTTGTGACTTCATTTACTATCCTGGAAGACCTTGCGAGCGAAATAGGCGGAGATGATGTGAATATCCATAACTTAGTGCCTACAGGAACAGACCCGCATGAATACGAGCCGCTGCCGCAGGATATGAACAAAGCTACTGATGCAGACCTTCTTTTTTATAATGGTTTAAACCTTGAAGGCGGAGATAATGGCTGGTTCCATAAAATGATTGAATCTGTAAACCAGGATACGGATAATGTCTGCAATCTGACAGATCGTATTGAACCGATGTATATCACAGGTGACGAGGGACAAGATGAAGAAATTAACCCCCATGCTTTTATCAGTCCTAAAGCTGGTATAAAAATGGCGGAAGATATGCGGGACTGTTTTATAGAAAAGGATCCTGAGCATAAGGAAAATTACGAAGAGAGAGCAGAAGAATATCTCGCACGCCTGACAGAGATTGAAGAAGAGTATCAGCAGAAAATAGATGATATTCCTGAAGATGACCGTATTCTTGTAACAAGCGAACGTGCATTTCAATATTTAGCCGATGATTACGGCCTTGAAGAAGGATATATTTGGGCAATCGATACTGAAGAAACGGGCTCTTCTAAACAAATTAATTCACTTGTTTCCTTTATAGAAGAGAATGATGTACCTGTGCTCTTCATCGAGTCAAACGTCGATAAGCGGCCGATGGAAACAGTATCCAGCCAGACCGGAGTACCGCTTTCCAGTAAACCAATATACTCTGATGAAATTGGAAAACCAGGAGAAGAAGTGGACACTTATATTAAATATTTAAATTATAATATTAATCTGATTCATGATGAATTGAGCGGTAATTAACTAACTAAGCGATAAGCTCTGGAAAATACTCCGGGTCTTATCGCTTATTTTTATTGGTACCATCTTCATGGTTATCTCAGATAAAAATAGGATATCGTTGACATTTTGTCAACGGTATCATATATTACCTAGTAGATTAATTTAGATTATTTTTAATTCTAAAAGTTTTAACTGTGGAGGCATATATATGAAATCTATTGGGAAATTACTCAACATCCTCAAGGAGAGTTCTAAAAACGTAGATTTCACTATAATAATTACATATACCTGAATTATTCATACTTTTAAACTAAACGTTCAATCTCTACAAATTTTCACTGATGTTTGTTTTTCTTGGTACAAAACGTGCGAATATGCCGAAGTATTGTCGGTGATAATGAAAAAGCATTGAAAACTGGAGACTGAGGCTCATTTTGGACAGACCCCTCCCACAACCGGAGACAGTATCTTTAAAAACTATGTAAGGACTACTCTAGTTGTAACGTCTGTACCCGCCGGAGTACTTTCCAGAAAAACGACTGATACACAAAGCTCGAAGCCAGTTTGAAGTACAGCCGACGGCCGGATTTGACGACCCGGCTGGCCACTTTGATGATGCGTG
>NZ_JCANUC010000029.1:0-23262 GCF_059568765.1 Lacicoccus kunmingensis DSM 17847
CTGGCTTCCAGTGCGGATGATTTTTCTATCTATATACCATACTTTACAACTTTAAATATGATGGAAATCGTTATTGCCATCATTGTTTTCATGATCATGGTTGGTGTTCTATGTCTAATCAGCTATCGATTGGCTTCATTGGATTTTATTTCAGATAAAATCGAAAAATATGAACGTTGGATCGTTCCAATCGTCTTTATAGGATTAGGAATTTATATCCTATTTGAAAATGGCACATTCAACGCTCTGTTCTCATTCCTATTTTAATAGAAAATTTTATAAGCCGATATCTCTCTTTTAATGTGAGATATCGGCTTAATTTTAGTGCAAAATATCACTTAAATAAGTGCAAAATAAAGTCAAAAGTCACACGAAAACCAGTGAAATCAATACTCTAATATTGTTTATTTAGGGTCTACCTTAAATTGACATTTTATATTTACTTTATAGTCTTGTTCCATTATACAGTTCCGAGGAGGACACATCAGATCGTTATTGGTAAAACGCAAACAGATTAGAGCAATACATTAATATATTGAGAGATGTATAGTAAACTATACTTTTAGAGGGGGGGATTTAACATGATTAACGAACTGGATTTATCCTTTTATTCAGATAGATTTCATGAAATGAAATTAGAAGGATTGAAACAAAAAAATTTTGTATATGGAAAAAATGGAACAGGAAAGTCTTCAATCACTGAAGCAATAAAGAATAATCATTCTACTGAGTACGATATACACTTGTTTGATGGGTATAAGAGAGTTTTTGGAGAAAATGAAAGGTTAGATGCTATTGCACTTGGTGAGAAAAACAAAGAAGTACAAACTAAAATTGAAGAGTTAAATAGCACTATTAAAGAGTTGAGTAAAGATTTAAGAGAGCCAGTTAACGATGAAGAAAACACTTATTCTAGACACAGAGATTCACTCCAAGATTATTTGAAAATTAAAGAAAACATTGAAGAGTATTTTACAAAATGCGCAAGTGAAATTAAAAACCGTGGTAATCCTCAAGTTGCTTCTCCTACATATAATAAACAGTCTTTTAAAGAAGATATGAATAAAGTATCGAAAATTTCAAAAGATGAAATAAGAAAATATGAAAAGACAATAAAAGAAGACAGGAAAGATATCGAAGTAAATCTAAAACTTCCTGTAATTAATGGGGAAGAGATACAAGAAGAAATAAATGGTTTATTAACTACCTCTATAAAGCCTACAAAGATTATTAATGAGTTAGAAAGTGATCACCGCAAACAAAGTTTTGCACGAGAAGGTATGAAGGTTCACTCTCATAGGGATTCTAATGGAAACTTATTACATGAAGAGAGTTGTGCTTTCTGTGGCAACACTATCTCTGAATTACGATGGTCAGAGTTAGATGACTATTTTTCGGAAAGTTTTAAGAAGCACGAAGAAGATATGAGCGAAAAAATAAATGAAATTGACGTGCATATCGAGAGAATTAACGACGTAGAGAAAATAAACAAAAATGATTTTTACTTAGCATACGAGGAAGAAATAAATGAGTTGAATGCTGAGATTTTTGATTATAAAAATAATACAAATAAGTTTTTAAGAAAACTAAAAAGAGCTTTAAAGTATAAGCTTCAGAATATTTTTGAAGAGTCAAAAGAAATGGAATTATCTACGCAAAATAACGGACAAGAAATATTGAATAAATATAATCAAATAGTAGAAGAAAACATAAAACTCTCTCAAAATATAGAGCAAAGAAAGAAAGAAGCACGTGATAAAATCCGCTGGCATATTGTGAATTTATATATTGAAAGTAGTGACTATAAAGAACTTCATGATCATCTAAACGTGAGTAAAGGAAGAAAAATCGAAATTGAAACATATTTAAATGACTTACAAGAGAACTTAAACAAGTTAAAAAATGAAAAATCTGAACTGGTCAACAACTCTAAAAGTAATGTTATTGCTACAGAAAATATAAATAAGCTACTCAATGGTTTAGGTAATTGCACCTTTACTTTAGAGCATGTTGAAGAAGAAGGAGAGCAAAGGGGACAATATAGAGTTAAAGGAATAGATGGTTCTTTGCGCTCTGTAGCAGAGTTAAGTGAAGGAGAAAAAAACATTCTAGCATTTTTGTATTTTTTGAACAAACTTGAAGATGTTGATCAGAACACGGAATATGACAAGGGAAAAATTATTATTTTTGATGATCCAATGACGAGTAATGATGATAATGTTCAATATTTGATGATAGGTGCTTTACAAAAGTTATATGAACAACAAAATCACCCTCAGTTATTCGTGCTTACTCATAACAATCATTTTTATCTTCAAATGTGTCCAAATAAAAGGAAATACGACAAACAAAATTATTTAAGACTAATTAAAATGAATGAGAAAACGGAATTCGTTAAAATTACTGAGCCCAAGGATGATTTGAAGCCTTTGTATCATGAACTGTGGGAGGAATTGAAGTTTGCATATGAGAATGATAAAACCACATTTATGTGGAATAATATGAGAAGAATCTTAGAAGCTTTTAATAGGTTTGTATATGGGAGTGAACAACCAAGAGATATAGAGAGAAATATTGGAGAATTTGAAGGCAAAATATTAGCTGTATCTTTAATTAAAAGTTTACATGTAAATTCTCATATAGGTTATGAAACAGATGTAGATATAAGTGGAAAATCCAAAGAAGAGCTATTAGAAGTATTTAAGAAATTTTTTGAAGCTATAAAATTTGAAAGTCACTTTAAAGTATACTGGGGGTAAATGTGCAATGAGACTAAGTTTATATCGCCGATTGAAAATTTAAAATCTTCGTTTGTCAAAATAAGCTAGACAATTTGCCTACATCCATGTAACTCATAAATACTTCCAACGGGGTTTGGTAACCCAGTGACTTTCTCGGGATATGATTCCGCCTGGCAGCAGCTGAAGCAACGAACCGCTGGTCCACTTCATTGAAATCCAATTGTTTGGGCAGTCCATCCTTTCGAAGCATTCCATTGGAATGTTCATTCAGACCGCGTTGGGACGGCGTGCCCGGATCCGCGAAGTAAATGGAGACATCATTGTGATTGCTCATTGTCTGCCAGTTTGAAAATTCCTTGCCACAGTCGAATGTGATGGACTTGAACAGATTTCTGGGTACCTGATGAAACCAGTCATTGATCACTGTTTCGATGTCTCCCGCTGTTCTGCCTTCGGGTTTGAGTGTAATAATCGCTTTCGACAGCCGTTCTACGAGGGTGACCACAGCACTTTTATGGTGGACGCCCACAATGGTGTCGCCTTCCAGATGACCGAATTCTTCTTCGAATGCCGGATAGTCCGTCTCTCGATCAGACATCGTCCGTCTGAAAGATTGTCTGCCCCGGCGTTCCTTATGGCTGTTGGGTTTTCTTTTGCCTTTCATTGGCAACGTGGAAATATCAAAGGCGTTGCGTTTGAACATACGGTACAGGGTCCGTCCGGAACAGCCGATGTTGTGTTCGCGCCGGCCGGCAATCACATCGGGTGTCCAGCCCTGAGCGACTTTTTCTTCAACATAGAGATGTTGATCGGCGGGCAGTACAGTCTGTTTTCTACCACAGCGTTTCTTGTTCTGCTTATAGCGCTTGTAATAATCCAGTGCCGTGTGTCCGTCTCTCAGAAAAGTCACCACATTGTGTACCGTCTGACGGGCGCGGCCCACCTGTTTTGAAATCTGGGTTATAGAGGTGCCTTGATGAAAATAGGATTCTATTATTACCAATTCATCCGTGCTAAGATGGGTATAGGTCATTCGTGATCACTCCTATGATTTCTTTGGTTGGAAATTCATTTTGAGTGTATCACGAGTGGCTTTTCTTATGTGTCTAGCTTAATTTTACAATCGGCGTAAATTAAAGTACTATTTCTCATGAAAAGGGTAAATATTTATTTGAAAAACGTTTCTGATCATTTTAAGTGTTGAAGATACTCAAAATTCTTGAAGTAATGGCTCAGACATTCCGCTTTTGAAATTTCAACGCGACATACCTTAAGTTAACCAGTTTAACGGAACAGTTATTATTTCAGGAATTAATATAATAAGGAGGAGAAATATTAAATAACCTAGGAGAAATGGCCAAACACCTTTTATAAGATCAGCCATCTTTACATTAGCTATACTACCTCCCACATACAACGCGATACCAATTGGAGGGGTGATCATTCCAATACTTAAGTTCAAAATCATTAAGATACCAAAATATACCGGGTCGATTCCTGCCATTTCTATAACAGGTACGAGAACAGGAGTGAAAATCAATATTGCTGGAGTGATATCCATAACCATTCCAACTAATAGAAGTAATAGATTTATAACAAGCAATAATAATATAGGATAGTCTATAAGAGGTTCTACTAAACTAGCAATTTCAGTCGGCAAATTAGCGATGGTGATGAACCAGGCAGTAACCATAGCGGCAGCCACCAACAGCATCACCATACTTGTAGTTTTGGCTGCATTAAGGATACTGTCATATAGTTGTTTTATTTTGATTTCTTTATATACAACGGTTCCAACAAAAAGAGCATAGAAAGCCGCGACTACACCGGCTTCGGTGGGGGTGAATATACCAAAACGTAAGCCTACAATAATTATTATAGGTAAAAATAAAGCCCATATGGCATCTTTGGTTGCCACCGCAATTTCTTTGATACTTTTTCGTTGCTCATACTCACTTTCATATTTCCTTGCATAGAACGACCATATAATCATTAAGATAATGGCCATAGTCAACCCAGGAGCAATTCCTCCCATAAAAAGCTGAGTAATTGAAGTACCGCTTGAAACACCATAGAGGATCATAGGAATACTTGGTGGTAGCACAGTTGCTATAATTCCAGCTGAAACGATAAGACCAGTTGCGACTTTAACGTCATAGCCTCGATGTACCATCATAGGGATAAGTATTGCACCTAATGCAGCTATATCAGCAATCGCCGAGCCTGATAAGCCTGCAAATAGCACACAAGCGATTATAGCAACATATCCTAATCCTCCTTTGACATGACCAACTATGGACATGGCAAAATTCACTATACGGTTTGAAATTCCTCCGGCATTCATGAACTCTCCAGCTAGCATGAAAAAAGGAATGGCCATTAAAGCAAAGTTGTTTGCACCATCTATAAGATTTTGAGCTATAGCATGTGTACTGAATAAATCCATTGAGAGCATCAAAGCGATACTACTTAATATTAAACTAAAAGCAATAGGTACCCCAAGTGCCAAAGTCAAAAACAATACTATTACAAATACAGCTATTTCCATATTATTATAACCTCCTTTTTATAACATCCATAAAGACTACTAATCGTATCTGTATTTTTTCTTGAATAATTTAATTATATTATTAATCGTAATGATGGCCATACCAAGACTCATCACAACTCCAATACCATAGATATAGGACATTGATATACCAGTGGCTGGTGAATTAACATGTGTATTCTGTAATGTCATTGTCCAACTACCATCTAAAATTATCATGAGTGTGAATAAAACTAGAAAATTGCTAATAATAAGTAGTATCCTTCTGATACCTGGACTGACTGCGTTAGTAATCAGATCCACACTCAAATGAGCTTTATTTTGAAGGACAGTAATTGCCCCTAAAAATATCATCCATATAAATAGGTATCTTGATAGCTCTTCTGCCCAAGTTATGCCTGAATCAAAAATATAGCGCAAAATGACATTAGCAAAGACTAATATAGCCATTAAAGAAAGCGATAGAACTATAAGCATATTTAGAATCTTTGGAATCGCTGACAAAATTTTTTTGATAAGATTACCTCCTTTTAACTCAATAAGCAGTTACATGTGTTACTTCATAAATCTCATTTTGAATATAAGGGCTAAGTTTTATAAGCAAACTTAGCCCTTATATAAGATGAGTTTTTACCACTTACTTTTGATTACAGTATTATCTAATATTTAATTAGTAAGCTCTCTGATTTTTTCAACTGTCTCTTCACCCCAAGAATTGCTTTCATAGAAGTCGTCGAATACAGGCTCTGTTGCTTCCACCATTTCAGAATGAAATTCATCATCTGGATAAATGATTTCTAAACCTTCTTCTTCCAAAAACTTGATTTCTTCTTCAACCTCAGTTTCAGCCAATTCCCAAGAATACTCTAGTGTTTCATTCATTGCTCCTTGAACGATATCTTGTTCTTCACTGCTTAATTCATCCCAGAATTCTTTATTAGCAACTATGTTATTAGGAAGAAATTCATGGTTTGAATGAAGAATATGACTTTGGACTTCATAAAATCCACTTGCACTAATTGTTGAATAAGGGTTTTCTTGTCCATCTACTACATCTTGTTCTAGAGCACTGAATAACTCAGACATTGGTAGGGGTTCAACTGTAGCTCCAAGGGATTGTCCAATAGCTATCATTTGTGGTACATTAGGCATCCTTACGCGATAACTTTGAAAATCTTCCATACTTTCAAGGGGTTTGTTACTGGAAAATACTCTATAACCATTAACACCGTAACCGAGGTGCTTTAGACCAGTATTTTCTTCCAACTCACCTTTAATTTCTTCTCCAACCTCACTATCTAAGACCCTGCTTGCATGATCAAAGTCATCAAATAGGAAAGGTAATGTAAATAGGCCAATTCTTGGTACTTCACTTTCCATAATCACTGAAAGGATACCTATTTCAATGGATCCGCTTTGAGTGCCCTGATATATAGCTTCTTCTCCGCCCAGTTGATTATTAGAATACATTTCAACTTCCAGTGAGCCATTTGATTCCTCTTCCACTATAGTTTTGAATTTTTCATCAAACGCTACATTAACTCGATGATCAGCTCCGTAGAAATTCGCAACTTTAATCTTTTTAGTTTCAGAATTGCTGTCTTCTGCAGTGGTCTCTGATCCGGAATCACAAGCTGTTAACACTAACAATAAACTTGTTATAAATAAGGTTAAAATATTTTTTTTCATCTTTTTCCCTCCAATGATAAATTACTTAAGTTTTCTGGAAATGAATTTCTCTTCCAAGTACTCCTCAATTCCATGATGACCGCCTTCTTTGCCCATGCCACTTTCTTTTAAACCACCAAATGGAGCCTGAGCAACGGTAGGTAACCCATCGTTATATCCAATGACTCCAAAATCAAGTGCCTCAGAGACTCTAATAGCCCTGTCACCATCATTAGTGAAGAAATAGGCTGCTAAGCCATATTCAGTACTATTAGCATATTCAATTACTTCTTCTTCAGATTCAAACTCAATTAAAGGGGCAACGGGTCCAAAAGTTTCTTCCCTTGTTATTAACATATTATGATTCACCCCAGACATGACAGTTGGTTCATAGAAGAAACCTTCTGCCGACGCCTCCTCTAATTTCTTTCCGCCTATAAGTAATTTTGCACCTGATTCAATAGCATCTTTTACATGAGCGTTTGCTTTATCCAATCCATCTGCACTAACTAGAGGCCCTACCTCATTACTTTCTACTAAACTGTCGCCGACCTTCAATTCTTTGACTTTTTCTACAAATGCTTTGGAAAATTCGTCCATTATAGATTTTTGAACGTAAATCCTGTTTGCGCAAACACAGGTTTGTCCCGTATTTCTAAATTTGCTTTCGATTGCGCCATCAACTGCTAAATCTATATCTGCATCTTCAAAAACTATAAAGGGGGCGTGGCCTCCAAGCTCAAGGGAAAGTCTCTTTAGGTGAGTCGCTGATTTGACAACAAGTGATTTGCCCACTTCTGTAGATCCAGTAAAAGATATTTTCTTTACTATATCGTTGGAAAATATCTCTTCAGAAATCGCACTTGCACTACCCGTTACAATATTTACAACACCCCTAGGCAGCTCTGATATTTCCAATATTTTTCCAAATGCTAATGCAGTCAATGGTGATTGTGAGGCAGGTTTTATTATAGTAGTACAACCCGCCGCCATGGCAGGAGCTAACTTTCTAGCAAACATTGCAAGAGGGAAATTCCATGGCGTTATCGCGGCTACTACTCCAATAGGTTGTTTTATTACTGATAATCTTTTATCTGGAGCAGAAGATGGAATCATCTCTCCATAAATTCTCTGTCCTTCTGCTGCATACCATTCTAGATAACTTGCTGAAAAATCAACTTCTTTTAATCCTTCTTTGTAAGGTTTGCCCATTTCGAGACTCATTATTTCTGCTAATGAACTTTTGTATTCAATCATTAACTCTCGTATTCTAAGTAAATAAGCTGACCGCTCTTTAGCAGTTAGGCTAGCCCATCCTTTAAAAGCGTGGTCGGCAGCTTCGCTGGCCATTTTAGTTTCATTTTCTTTTCCTTTAGGTACCGAGGCAATAACTTTATTAGTTGATGGATTAACTACTGAGAAAGACTCTGAGTCATCTGCTTTCACCCATTCACCGTTAATGAACATAGAAACATTATCAAAATCAATCAATTTATTTTGAATTACTTTAGTCATCTTAAACTCTCCTTCATTATGGTAATTATCACTTTTAGTGATTAACTCATTAGTTTTTAGAAATTGAATTCACCTTTATGAGCATTTTCAATTATCAATTTAATGTCAACTGCTTTGGTTAAGCGAGGATTCACATTCACATTGCCACTCTTCATTGAATCTTCCACTAGTTTTGAAATTTGGTTTAAATCCACCCCCAAATCTCTTAAGTTAGATGGTATTTTCATAGCTTTGTTCATTTCAATAACTGATTCTACGGCTTTTTCAGCAGCTTCCATAGGGTTTAAATTGGTTACATCATTTCCTAAAGCGATTGCAACATCTCTATAACGTTCTGAACAAGCTGGTAAATTAAATTTCATAACATAAGGTAGTAAAACAGCATTTGCAATACCATGAGGTATATTAAAGACTCCACCTAATGTATGAGAGATGGCATGCACATTTCCAAGCCTGGATTGAGCAAATGCTGCGCCTGCTATCATAGAAGCATTCAACATTTTCGCTCTGCTCTCTATATCTGTACCAACAAAATATGTTTTTACAAGATTTTCACCGATTATTTTTACGGCATTCAATGCTAAAGATTCACTTACTGTATTAGCAGTCTTTGATGTATACGATTCAATAGCATGTGTAAGGGCATCCATCCCAGTCGATGAAGTAATATCCTGTGGGAGGTTTATAATCAAGCTTGGATCCAATATCGCAATATCAGGATAAACATATGGACTAAGTACTCCTAATTTAAAAGAGTTTTTTTTATTGGTTACTACTGTGGAATTTGTGACTTCGCTTCCCGTTCCAGCCGTTGTAGGTATAGCTATGATAGGTAGGGGCGGAATTTGGACTTTTCCTACGCCTTCATAATCAAGTATACTTCCAGGATTCGTCGCCATGACTGCAATCCCTTTAGCTGTGTCAATGCTACTACCTCCCCCGATTCCCAATACAGCATCACACTTAAGCTCTTTTATAGTTTCAGTACCTCTATAAAATGTCTCTGCATAAGGATTTGGCTCTACCTCGTTAAAAATATTGAAGTCAATTCCAGCTTTTTGAAGAGATTTTATAATAGGTTTTAATAAACCAGCGGCCTCTATCCCTGGATCAGTAACTAGAAGAATTTTATTTATATTTAGATCTTTAATGATTTCACCTGTTTTGTCAGATATCTTATTACCGCTCTCTACTCTAGTTGGCATAAAATAACTAAATGATTTGTTGTAAATAAGTCTTCACTCCTAAACTAATATATTGATTTCCGGATATAATTATAAATAGGTGATTACCTAATCTACATCCGCTATCGGCTTTTCAACCTTGTTCGAAGTCATGTCAGCAATTTCTTTGCCGATTTCAATTGAAGCAGTGGCTGCTGGAGATGGTGCGTTAAGCACATGAATAGACCTTTTTCCTTCAATGATATGAAAATCATCCACCATTTTACCGTTACTGCTTATGGCTTGTGCCCGGACGCCCGCTGGCCCTGGTATTAAATCTTCTTCTTTGACTTCCGGTATTAATTTTTGAAGGTTTTTAGTGAATAATTTTTTACTGAACGAGCGAGCGTACTCATCAGCTCCTTCTTTTAAAAATTTACTAGCCAATTTCCATAAGCCTGGGTAACTAACTGATTCAATAAAGTCTTTAGCATTAAAGTCGCTCATTTTATAACCTTCTCTTTTAAAACTCAGTACAGCGTTAGGTCCTGCATCTACTTCTCCATCTATCATACGGGTAAAATGGACTCCTAAAAATGGAAATTTAGGATTAGGCACTGGATATATAAGATTATTTACAAGATGCCGTTTATTAGGTTTCAACTTAAAATATTCTCCTCTGAATGGCATGATTTTCATGTCAGTTTTATAACCTGCAAGACGCGCCACTCGATCACTATGTAAACCTGCACAGTTTATAAGTGTCTTTGTGTTTAGAGTATCTTGATTAGTATCTATAATTACTTCGTCATTTTTTTCGACTATTCTCTTAACTTCAGAATTGAGATGGATTTCTCCACCATTTTGTACAATGATTTCCGCAAATTTTTCGCTTACCTGTTTAAAATTAACAATACCTGCTTGCGGAACTCTTATTGCCCCAACAGAGTCAACGTGAGGTTCTATTTCATGTAATTCTTTTGCACTTATCTTCTCTATTTCAAGTTCATTTTCAAGACCTCTTTTGTAAAGATTATCAAGTAACGGCAACTCTTCCTTTTTTGTTGCAACAATAACCTTGCCGCAAATATCATGATCGATGTGATGAGCTTTACAAAATTCTGTCATTGATTTATTGCCTTGTCGTGCTAAGCGGGCTTTTAAACTGCCTGGTTCATAATAGATACCTGAATGAATAACACCACTATTATTGCCAGTTTGATGAGAAGCTATACTTGATTCTTTTTCTATAATTACTAATTTACTTCCTGGATAGATATCAAGGAGTGCCATCCCAGTTGATAGGCCAACGATACCTCCACCAATAATCGCAAAATCATACATTTGTAATTACACCTCTTTTAGTTTCTTTAAAAATCATTCAAATTGTCCATGTGCTGAATTAAGTTATTCTTTGTGCTTAAAATATGATATTCCACTGCTGCTTTGAGTTCTGAAGGGTCACCCCTTAAGGTTGCCTTATATATATTCCTGTGTTCTCTTTGAGTTTCTGGATAATAATCCTTGAGTAAGCTAGGGGCAATGGGTGAAATGCCTAACGATTGAACCATTTTCTTTAACCTTGGCCACGGACAGGCTTCAAGTATCACCTTATGAAAAGAATGATTTAATTCTATATACTCATCATTAGTTTCATCTGAAATCTCCAAATCCTCCATACGCGTGAGGATATTTTTTAAACTCATGAGATCCTTTTCGCTCAAGAATGGCAGGGCTTTTTCTACGGCAAATCCTTCCATAAGGGCACGGGTTTGATAAATTTCTTCAATGTCATCTTTAGTTATTGGAGTCACTATTGTACCTTTGTGGGGGATTATTTCTACTAATCGTTCTTCTTGTAGTTTTGCAAAAGCTTCGCGGACTGGCATCCTACTTACATTTAGCTTCAGAGCCCATTCTTCTTGAATTAGATGTTCTCCTTTTTGTAAGTGCCCATTCAAAATTTCTTTTCTTATTTTATTGGTAACATAACTAACAATTGTGGTTTTATTTTCAGTTGAGCTTTCCAGTTTCATTATATTTCCCTCCTTACATTGGATACATTTTCTATAATATATCATTGTAAACCGCTTACATCAATAAGAATTTTAGAAATATTTTATTATTTTGTATCCAACGTTAGTGATTTCCTAATAGGAATTGAACTTTCATTTATAAATAATGCTTTAACATTTAGTTATAAGTTTTATTTCTTTAATTGTGATTGGAGTTACGATTTATGAGTATTCAGTAAGTTATTTGCCGGAGATTGCTGGCCTTGAAAAAATATAGGAAAAATATTTATTGACATGTTTGGGATTATGAGGGTTTTCTAATAAAGAGGACTTATTGCTAAACAATAATATATCTATAAATATTTAAGTCTTCAAAAATAAATTATAAAGAGTGATAGATATTTCCCACTATATCCATTGAAGAAAATTAATCACTCCGAATCAGTGACTGCATTTCTTCGTTATTCACCCAACTACAAAGCTATTGAAAGTCTATATAGGGAAGCTAGCATTATATCCAAATAACGACCGTTAATTGGATAATTTTGTGAACTAATAAAATGGTCCTTTAAATCTATAATTAGAGTCAAAAAACTCGTATAATAATCAACGTATAAATAATATGAGAAAATATGAGTTTTTGAACTCCAGCATCAGCTGTATGCTTTGATTTGTGAACAACGATAGAGTCAGTATTTTACGTAGTACGAATCTGCGAGAATCCGGGGATCATTCAGGAACAGTTATTGGATATGGTTAAAGTGGATCGCTCCACCGCAACTCGTGCACTTCAAAAATTGGCAGCGAATGGCTTTATCGAAAAACAAGATGATCCGGATAATAAAAAGAATAAAAAACTCTTTCCTCCGATAAAAGGAGAAAGCGTTTATCCTTTCATCAAAAACGAGAATGTCCATTCGGGTCAAGTTGCATTGCAAGGACTTTCTGAAGAAGAAAAAGAAATGGCATTCAATCTCCTGCAGCGAATCCGGAGTAATGTCGAGAAGGAATGGGAATATGTAAAAAAGGAAATAAGCGAAACTATTAAAGAACTGAAGGAGCGACTGATCCTTATGACAACAATAATAAAAAAATGCACCCAAAAAGATCTGCATGAACTCCAAGCCATCAGCATCAAGACATTTACTGAGACATTCCAGGAGCAAAACTCTCCAGAAGATCTTCAGGCTTATTTAGAAAAGGCCTATGATTTGAAACAGTTGGCACGAGAAGTAGCGAACCCTTCTTCCCAATTCTTTTTTGTACACTTCAATGAAAAAGTAGCCGGCTACCTAAAAGTCAATACCGATGAGGCGCAAACAGAAACAATGGGCAGTGATTCTCTTGAAATTGAACGAATTTATATCAAAAAGGCGTGTCAAAAATACGGGTTTGGCAAATTGCTAATGGATAAAGCATTTGAAATTGCACTTGAACAACATAAAAAGAGTATTTGGCTGGGTGTCTGGGAAGAAAATGAAAACGCCATCGCCTTCTATCGAAAAAAAGGATTTGTCTATAAGGGCTCTCACTCTTTCTTTATGGGAGAGGACGAGCAAGTGGATTTGATCATGGTTCTAACACTCCATTAAACTTTTTAATGAAAGGTGAATCACTATTTACATTCCAAAATCGTTCAAAGTCAATGACGCAGATGAAATCTGGGAGTTTGTTCCACAGTACTCCTTTGCGACACTCATGACCAAGAAAAAAAGAGAGCCCATTGCGACACACTTGGTGATGCAATTAATAAAAGAAGAGAAGAATTACTTTATAACTGGACATATGGCTTATGGTAATCCCCAACGGCGAACATTCGCTGAATCCGAAGATGTGCTGGTTATGTTCCAAGGGCCTCATGCTTACATCTCCTCTTCCTGGTATGAACGAGAAAACGTCCCGACCTGAAAGGCATTGTCTACTTCAAGATTCAGGTGGAAGAAATTAAGGCTGCCTATGAGATGAGCCAGAATCGTCACGAGAATGATTATCGAACCATCATGAACCACTGTAACTGCTAAACTAAACTCAACAGCTGGGGCTGCGGGTGTTTTCTTGGACCATTAATTGTTAAATGTATCTAAAATAACAGTGCATATCTAACTGTTACTCATATAGCTTCAATGTTTGAATCGTATTATTTGTGACTACTATTAAGGATATGTATTTATTTTATTCAACTTAACTTTTAGTAAGATTACCTCTGACCCGCACTAACGATGATACGCTTCTGCGTATCACTCCATGATGCGGTTTTATTCTTGGAAGTATATCTAATTTCTGTAAGGAATAAAATCAAATCTTTCAATATTTGGTGTACCATCTTCTAGATACATACCAGAATTCTTAACGCCGAATGCATTAGCGAGGCTTGTAAGTAGCGGAAATAATGCTGATTCAAAATTCGTATCTTCTTTAATATATGCAGGAACAGAATGAACAACATTCCTATTGATCGGCTTATCGGGATATAAATCAAAACTACCTCGGGATTGTTTTCCTTTAACATTCAGAAGTGTAGTAAAGACATAGTATGGTTTTTGTATTTGAATATCTTTCATAACTTTCGATAGTGTATATATTTTGCTTGCTAATAACTTTTCGAGTTCATACCAATCATATATATAATCTTTGCCATCAACATCGTTAGTACGATTCATAAGTCGAACTTCAGTCATTTCAAGACTGCCATTATGAAATAATTGGGTATAGGAACTTGGTGCGTTATTAAATGACTCATAAAATATCATGAGACCGTCCATATTATATACTGCATTACCTTTGCGGTAACCGCCACCCATACCAGTTGGACTAAAAACATCTAATTTTTGGTTATGTTCTGCCTTTCGTAAATCAACGTAATTATTTAATTTTGTACTCACTTCAGGAATAATATGTATAACTAACACCGAATCATTATCCAAATCCTCAAATATTTCATTACCTAAAATCATGCTCAATCTTTCATTCTTAAAACCAATTATTTTATTTTCTGTTATATTCTTATCTTCGAATGCATTACGTAAGTCATCTAATAACATTGGATTCGTCATATTACCATACCGGATAAAAAGTTCGTCTTTACTTCCATTATTAATTGCATGTGGTTTATTTATACTTTTTGGTATATCTATTTTAATGAGGTTTACATTTTCTACCTGGTCAATGTAACAGTCAATCCCATAGATAACAGGTTTGATTTTACTACTTATATATTGTCTAAAGGATTGCTCCCAGCTTTCAAAACTCTTTTGATCTATTCCTACATCTACTAAGGCTGAGGGATTATGGTTTTCATCTTCGGCAATACCAAGGATGACACTTCCTCCATCTGCATTGGCAAATGAACTAATGACTTGCCCTAATTTTCTTTTCTTACTATCATCAAGATTTTTAAATTGCCCCTTATCAAATACATACTGTTTATATTCCAGTTTCTGTCCCTCAGGTAACTTAAAATCCCATATTTCTTGTAACATAACCATCATATCCACCTCATTTAATATATTTTTTTAATTTCATTATTCAAAAGTACAGAAAATAGGTCGGTGAGAAATTTATTTGCTATAAAGGTATGACGAAAAAGATAAAATGAGTTAAATTTTTAATAGTGAAACTTAAAAACCCCAGTGAAAGTAAGTTATTAGATAACATTTATATAACTTGAAAGTTTATTTAATGAAATATTAAAATCCAAATCAAAACTCTCTTACTATTAAGCTCGTCAATATATTTTTTCGCTGATTTAAAAGGTATAATCATCGACAAGTAATGAAGTGAAGATTGATATGACTATCCATAAGTGTCCATACTTAGACCCCTTTTTCAGATAATTTATTATATCATCAATTTTTGTTATACAAAATATAATTCTGGTCATATTATTTTTGCTTGGTATGTTATAGCTATCTACATAAATTTATATTTTCAATGATTTTTAATAATTCTTTTCCTGGATTATTTACTTTTAAAGTATACTCCGGAAGATAATCTCTTCTAAAAAATTTAGCCAGTGCTTTAGGCCCTTCTATATCATGCACTACAAATAATAAATTATAAGATATGGCTTTTGGGATTGTATATTCTAAACCATCTAGAAACTTCATATTCCATTTTTCTATTATATATTCTTCAAGAGGACCTTCGTATTGTTTTAGTATTTGTTGAAAGTTACCATACCATACAGCAGGATCATATATTTCATCAGATACTGTAAAAAAATTCCCACGCTTCTCTAACTCGGTCAGAATAAATTGTAAATTTACAAGATCTTTGTCGTACAAGTTTATAAGAGCATTTAATAAAATTAGATCACCGTAACTTGGATCCTTATTTGTTTCAACTAAGTTATAGAGTTTTAATCCCATAATGAGGGTTGCTTTTTTTGAATGAGTTCTTAAAATATTATTAATCTGATCAGATATAAATTCTGCTCTTTTTTCGTTATTGATATATTTTTTTAATCGTATTATATATTTTTCATCAAAATTTTCGTTATTGCAGATTCCTTTTAGAAAAGCTTCAAACCTCTTTTGCTGCGCGTATTGAGTGCCCGAATAGATTAACCTTCCAAGAGAAGTACTTGATAGTACAACTTCAGAGGCTTCAGCAAATTCTGAATTGTTAAACTTACCTAATTGCAGTTGTACTTCATGTAATGCTTTTTCATAGTTTTCCATGAGTCATCATTTTCCCCATTTCTATAAAATTCAAAAATCCATGCACTCATTCGCCAATCTACAGAATTGTTAAATCTCATTTCCAATTCAAATATATATTATACTCGTAATATAGAAAAATTTATACGGAGTGATAAATAATGGATAAAGAATTACAAAGAATTACTGATGCTGATTGGAGAGTATATAATTCAAAGGACATAATGCAGGCTCTATCGATTACCAAGGATCAGTTCAGAAATAAATCAAAAAGAATAAAAATTGTATATGGATTAGATATATCAAAATATAGAAAATCAAAAGAGGAGCTTTCAAAAGAAGAGCTTTTAGAAAAGAATCTTGCAAAGAAAGTCTTTTCATCAAATTTTACATTTAATGAAAATGAGTTTGAAATCTTAAAAATTTTGTTCAAAAATATAGATTATTTCCCAATAAAAATTACTGAGCAAAAATTTTATGACGAGGATATTCGACAGAAAGCTCGAGATGAAAAACCACAAGCTTTTGTCAGTTATATCACAGAAATGGCAAATGCAGTGGATAAAATTAAAAATGATGATTTAAAAGTACATGTGTATGCTAGTAAAATATATGATGACACCATGGAATGGTTGACAGCTCGGCAAAAATTAGATAAATCTATATCAGATTTCATAAGATATACTAATTCATTAGAGTATACAGAGAGTGCAAAACGGTATCGAGAACTCGCTTACAGAGTAGATGAAATGCTTTTTGATTTAATGAAGGAAACTGACCCCGATGTCAGCGATATAGATATATCTTCTCAAAATTTAGTCATTCAAAAAGACCCATTTGATCTTGAGAATTTCTATAGGCGACAAGAGAATGAAAAGATGAGGACACCTTATGCATCAGATAGACATAGATACAGTCATGCACCAGACGATAATTTACTAGACCAATATATTGTTAACCTATTAAATGAAATATTTGAAAAAAGAGAAGAAAAGCAAAGAGAAATAAAAAAGAAGTACCATAGAAAAAACAAACCGCATGATATTGATATAGGTGAATTTCTTACACGTGAAAACATAGAGTTGCAAGAATGGGAACTTAAAGACCCTAAAAGCTTACAACTTATACAAAATCATGATGAAAATCTTAATCGGATTAAACATGCAGTTCACCAATACAAAAAAAATAACTACAGATTAAAGGACTATAAGGACAAATTACAAGACATTATTAATGATCAACAACGACTTGAAAGAAATGATTACTTTAAAGGTCCCACCCAAAAATTTTATAAAGCACTGCAAGCAATGGTTCTTTTAGCAGATTGTAATAGAATGAATTTTACCAAAGATGGTGTTTCACCCGAAATGATAGATCATTTTATCAATGATACTCATCGACTTTTTGAAATTATAGAGAAATATAACATAAGTGGCGAGTTTTCAGAACGAGGAGATAGGAGTAAAAAGTTCAAGCAATTACATGATGAATTTAGAAAGATTAAAAATGATAAGCATTCGAGTGATATTATCAATTCTAAAACTGCTGATATCACCTCTTGGAGGATGGCAGAAAAATTATTAGAGAATCTCGAGAAAAAATAAGAAAATTAATAAATAGAAGCAAGGGCGTAGCCAAAGAAATTACTTTTGGCTACGCCCATTATTTTTTCTTTTAAATTTCTTATGATGAAGTCAGCACCAAGAAAGAAACACAACAAAGAACGCACATTCTCGTACATTGACAACTTCATAATTAATAAACAGAAAGGAGAATCTCTAATGAAACCTATGAGTCATCATGCCGATAAGGTTTACAAACAATTGTTGGCAATTGCGTACAGTAAAGCCGGTGAAGAACCATATACAAACGCAGATTTATTAGAACTGATTAATCATAACCTCAGCACTAATGAACAAAGAAGATTAGGCAGAAAGTTCAGTTACCATGCAAAAAGAAAACCTCATTATTTCGAAATCGTTGGGAAAAAAGGTAACAACAATATTTACAGAACACTATAAAAAAGAAGCATGCCATTTGTGTAACTGATGAAATAGTGTCATTACTAAATACCCAGTTAAAGGAGAACGTTATGAATTACAATTATTTATCCATTATAGTCGCGTCGAATACAAAAGGAGTATCGGAAAAGCATTGGACACAACTCGATCTTCAGCATTATCAGAGATACTCACAGAGAAATGATAATAATATTTTTGACCTTGAAGATAAAGACGAATATTCAAACTCAGAATTCAATCATCTAACATTATATGTTCCTGCAAAATCCGATGGTCTTGTATCCCTTACTACGAACTCAATACAAAAATTGATTAAAACTTATATAAATAATCTCAGATATGAAAGTATTATATTTTCAATCGAAGAGATTGCTGAGCTTTGGTCAAACAAAGAAGAGTGGGTACAAATTTTTAAGTCGATCAATTTTCCAGTGTATAAACAATCCAGTGTGTTTATCAAAGATTTATTTATCCCTCTTTCCGAACTTGTAAGGGTTCTTGAATATTCTATTGAAAACGGAAGAGATTTTCAAGATTTTATTCCACCAGAAATATTTGAATTGGAACCATATGGAGAGCTCATTTGTAAAGTACTTGGGTAATAGGAAATACAGTAGAGTTGTGTTTGCCACAACTCTACTTAATAAAAATATGGAGGAAAATATCATGAGTAATACACTTTTAATAGTAAATATCAATAAAAAATTAGATACAGCAAAAATCCATCATTTAAAACAATTAACAAGTTTTGATAACAATATCAGAGCTGGTTTTTCCCCAACTTTATTGAAACATCCACCTGAGGTTGATACTCACATTCTCAACTATTCCAGGAGCTATGCTTTATATGAACTGAAGGATGTTTTGCTGCGTTTAAATTTTGATAACTTAGTAATAAATTTAGATTATGCTTCTAGATTATTTTTAAATCTTGACTATAAAGAGCCAGAATCAGATATTGAAATGGCTGATAATAACGAAAAATGGATAGACATGTTAAAAACAGTACCAGCTCGGATCAGAAACAGGTCGTTTTTCTTAATCAAAGATGAAATATTCCCAATAAATTCAATTTACTTTCTTTTAAATGAAATACAAAAATATTGGGAAAGAAATAATCATTTTCCATTTGATTTTAATATTTCTAACAGAAAAATTGTGAAAGCATGGCTACCAAAATTGATGGATATTGTTGAAAAAGAAGATATTTCATTTGATAAATCAGATGACCTGAACAGGAATGTTCCGACGCAAATTGAAGATTCAGGCAACCACTCCAATCAAAAAATTTTATATATAAAATTTGAGAATCCAAGTTATACCGATATTAAAAAACTAAATGGAATCAAAAATTTAATAGAAAATACTTCTGAAAATTTAATGGTTAAAACTGATGATACATCCACTGAGGACATGGACCCTCCTATAGTAGATTTACGTGTAGCTGCGATTGATTCAAAGGTAGGAGCAGTAATTAAGAAGCAGCCAAGACTCATAGAAGTATTGGATTTAATACTGAGTGAAAAAGTTTCTGACTTATACGTTTATAATTTGAATGATTTTAGTTTAAGTCAATCTAAGCAAGAAAAAATTATGATTTTCGCAAAGGAATATAATGTGAAAGTCCATATTCTAGAAGATAAAAAAAGGGGGCAAAAATAAATGGAATTACGTAGCGGAGACGGTTGGTTTCACTTTGATAAAAACCTTAAAAAAGAAATCCGTGTGGCTCCTTATATGGATGTTACACAAAAAATGAAAATTGAAGAGACAGGTGAACATCTTATCAGAATTGAAAGTAATCACAAAGCTGAGTATACAGGTAAAATGGGTATTCTATCACATACAAAAATTGATGAACTTATGAATTTTGGTTTTGCTATCACACCTGAAAATAAACTCCTTTTATCTCAAGCTTTGATGGAGAATGCGTTTCAATTACCCTTGGAAACACTTTACGAATCAGTTGGAATCATCAAGCGAGAAAATCAATTCAGGTTTCACTGCTGAACTGTCTCAATGATATCCCGCGTTCATCCAGCAGCTCTTTTAATCGGCGGCCAAAGTTTTCTGTACTCATATTTTCCTGGTCCTTTCTTATTTTAAAATTTATGTATTCATTTTAATAACTGATATTTTTCTACCAACGTTTGCTAACTGTTAAGCCTCTGTTTCTCTTTTAATTTCTTTGGCTGCAAGCACCAGTAAGCCCACTGCTATTGAAATACTGAGAAATGACGATCCGCCCTGACTTAAAAAGGGGAGCGGTATACCCGTCAGCGGAATCAGACCCGATATGCCGCCGAGATTAAGAAACACCTGAATACTGATATAAATCGCAATCCCGATACAAAGCAGGCTGTAAAATCTTTCGGATGCTTTACAGGAATAGTAAATCGCTTTACCAACTATTACTATAAACAGCAGCAGTATTACGATAACACCAATCAAACCCAGCTCTTCTGCAATCACTGCAAAGATAAAATCTGTATGAGGCTCGGGCAGGTATCCGAGCTTCATGATGCCGTTGCCGAGACCGGCACCGGTAAAACCGCCATGCGAGATGGATATCAATGAGTTAGTTAATTGATAACTGGTACCGTCAGCATCCGAGAAAGGATGCATGTATGTTTCTATTCTCGCACGCTGATAGCCGGATAGAATATTACCGGTAATCACATAACGTACTCCGATCAGCAGCGACAGAATCACGGCTAAAATTCCCGATACTTTAAAGATAATTTTCACAGGAAACCCTGAATATAAAAACATACCTGCAATAATAGAAATTATAAGCAGCCAGGTGCCAAAATCATTAAGCAGCACAAGACATGAAATACCACCCACCAGCAGAAGGGGCAATAAGTTTTCGGCTCTATGTGCCGGGTGCTTTTGATATTTTTGATTATAGATATAAGCAAGATACAAAATTACCACTATTTTAAAAAATTCAGAGGGCTGAAAACGCCCGAGAAACGGCACTTCTAGCCAGCGGCTTTTGCCATTTACTTCTACACCAAAAATATGAGTCAAAAGAAGTGCCAGAAATATACCGATAATCATGAACAGCTGCAGCCGTTTATCTTTCAGCAGCTTTGCAGGCATTAAATATGCCATAACAAATACAAGTAAAAAACCAATAACAGTATATTTGAGCTGAGAGAAATAATAAAATTTCGGATCGCTGTAATCACCCTGCATTGCCATTACCATGCTTGCTGAATAAATCATAACAAGCCCTGTTAAACTTAAAATAATATATCCTGAATTATTCATACAAAATCACTAATAGACTGTGAAGGCTGATATGATCGGTTTCACTGTCAAAGCGCCATTCACTCAAAAAATGAAAAAAGAACCCGTTTCTGATAAGGTTGAAAGTACCAACCAACAACCAAAAGAAAGGGTTCTTCTAATGGCTACTTTACCGCATTTCACACTAGATTTCAATCGTCAGATCAAACTCACGGATGACGGCGGCGATCTGTCTGCCGACACCGGCGAATTCCTTTTCAGGGAATTCGATGACAAGCTCGGCTTCTCCAACATTTTAGCGAACCATCTGCACCTCAAGGACGACAGGCTGTATCATATTCATTCCAATGAAAATCTGTTGCGTCAGAAGCTCTATCAGATGATTGCCGGATACACCGAAGATGATGCGGCAGACCATTTGACGGCCGACCCGGTCTTTACGCAAATCATTGGCACGGATGCCTTGGCATCGCAGCCCAGTCTGTCTCGCTTTTTCAGTCGTTTTGACGATCAGTCCATGACACAGTTGAACCGGGCGAACCAGGCAATGATCGACAAAGTGCACCGACACCGGCAATCCGGGGCCGTCATCTTTGATCTGGATTCCACGCATGCGGATACTTACGGTAAGCAGGCATCCGCTGCTTACAATGCGCACTACGGCACTGTCGGTTTCCATCCACTCGTTGCCTTCGATGGGGTGACCGGCGACTTTCTGAAGGCGAAACTGCGACCGGGCAATGTCTATACATCCAATGGTGTGGTGGACTTCGTCCAACCGCTCATTACCCACTACAACGAGACATTCCCGGAAACCACGCCGTTTCTCCGGGGCGATAGTGGCTTCGCACTGCCCGCACTATATGAATTATGCGAAACGGAATCCGTGTACTACGTGATTCGTTTGAAATCCAATGCGAATCTCCAACGGATCGGCGAAGAGATCTGCCCATCTTCAGCGCCGGCCGACACTTCTGAGGCGGAACGCCATTATACAGAAACCGAGTACCAGGCCAAGTCATGGGACCGTGCCCGGAAAGTCATTGTCCAGTCGGTGCGGCCGGCGGGTGAGCTGTTATTCACCCATTCATTCTACGTCACGAATCTGGTCGATGCCTTCACACCCGAAGCCATCGTCCGCACCTATCAGAAGCGCGGCACCATGGAGAACTACATCAAAGAAGCCAAAAACGGGTTTGCCTTCGATCGGATGAACAGCCACTCTTTCCAAGTCAACCAGGCCAAGATGATGTTGAGCTTGTTGGCATATAATCTGACGAACTGGCTGCGGACGCTCTGTTTCCCGGCTGGTCAGAAAACCATGCAGATTGAGACCATCCGGACACGCATCATCAAAGTGGCCAGCCGGGTCGTCAAATCCGGCCGTCGGCTGTACTTCAAACTGGCTTCGAGCTTTGTGTATCAGTCGTTTTTCTGGAAAGTACTCCGGCGGGTACAGACGTTACAACTAGAGTAGTCCTTACATAGTTTTTAAAGATACTGTCTCCGGTTGTGGGAGGGGTCTGTCCAAAATGAGCCTCAGTCTCCAGTTTTCAATGCTTTTTCATTATCACCGACAATACTTCGGCATATTCGCACGTTTTGTACCAAGAAAAACAAACATCAGTGAAAATTTGTAGAGATTGAACGTTTAGTTTAAAAGTATGAATAATTCAGG
>NZ_JCANUC010000030.1:0-23120 GCF_059568765.1 Lacicoccus kunmingensis DSM 17847
TTGCAAAGCTCTGCACTTTTATTTTGCCATACACACCTGAACGTCATCAATCAGAGGCCCTGTATGAGGTGCCCGAATATGCGTATGTTCACAAGGAATTGAAACGGGTGGGTGTGACGTTAAAGTTACTCTGGAAGGAGTATAAAGAAAGATGTCAGGCGAAGGGATCCATCGCAATGGGTTACACCAAGTTTTGTGAAGGCTACCAGGAATATATCCTGAGCTATAAGCTCACAAATCATTTGAAACATAAACCGGGCATCACCACTGAGGTCGACTGGAGCGGCAGTACGATGGAAGTCATCGACCGTGCCAGCGGGGAGATTTTAACGGCATACTTATTTGTCGGTACCCTGCCCTACAGTCAGTACACCTATGTCGAAGCCACATTCAATCAAAAAAGTGAGACATGGTTACAGTGCCATGTGAATATGTATCGATTTTTTGAGGGCTCCACTGTCCGGCTTGTATGCGATAACTTAAAAACCGGTGTGATTCATCATCCCAAAGAAGGGGATATCATACTCAACGCACAGTATGAGGCGCTCGGTGAACATTATTTAACAGCGATTATGCCCGCACCGGTACGAAAACCAAAGCGAAAAGCATCAGTCGAAAGCAGTGTCGGTAAAATTGCGATGTCGATTATTGCGCCACTCAGAAACGAGCAATTCTTTTCTCTGGATGCACTGACCGGTGCCATTAATGAACAATTAGGTGCCTTTAACGCGCAAACCTTTCAAAAACGGACTGGCAGTCGATATGACATTTTTCAGCAGGAAGAAGTCTCGGCCTTGAGACCTTTACCTGAATTTCCATATGAAGTCTCCGAGTGGGTCTACGGAAGAAAAGTGAATTTAGACTGCCACATCCAATATAAGAATAACTATTATTCATGCCCATATCAATATGTACGTAAGGCAGTCAATTTGAAAATGACCAAGCAACGATTGGATATCTATTACCAGGATCAACGGATTGCGAGTCATCGCCGTTTCGGTCTCTACCAAAAATATCAATGGGCCACTTTACCTGAACATCTGCCGGATCAATTTAATCAACCGGAGTGGGATGATATCAGGATGAAAGACTGGGCACAATCCATTGGCCCCTACACCCATTCTGTCGTCGACCGTATCTTCGAGAGCGTCACATTAAAAGAACAGGCCTATCGTTCAATATTGTCTGTACTCAATCTGTCAAAAAAGTATTCAAAGCGCGACCTAGAAGCAGCGTGTGGACTCGCACTGACAAAGTTGCACACACCCAGGTTCAAACAGCTGAAGACAATCCTGTCTTCTGGTGTGCTGAGTCAGGATAGTGAAACCACAGCACACGCAAAAACAAAACCACAATCTCAACAAGGTTATATCAGAGGTGCGGACTATTATGGAGGGAATGAATAATGTTGAATAATGACACAAGAAGAAAACTCAGAGAATTGAATTTAGAAGAAATGATCCAACTGATTGATCAACAACAGAAACATGCGCATACACTACATCAGACATTTGAAGAACGGTTTGAAGAGATTGTCGATTATGTCCATCAGGAGAAATATAATAAGAAAGTGCACGGATTAATCCGCAGAGCGAAGTTTCGGGTGCCCCACGCAGATGTCTCCAGCATTTACTATGAACAGAGAAATATTAATCGCAGCCAATTTCAGGAACTCAGCACCTGCCAATTTATCGAACATAATATGAATGTGATATTCGCTGGGTTCACGGGCTCTGGAAAAACATATTTTGCGTGTGCCTTAGGAAAGGAAGCCTGTAAGCTCGGCATTCGCACCAAATATATTCGGCTCCCGGATTTACTGGTGGAACGGGATGAAGCCACACTGGTACCGAAAGGTTTATCAAAACTACTGAATAAATATGCCAATTATGATTTACTCGTCTTGGATGAATGGCTACTGGATAGTTTGAATGAGGAAGAAATCCATTTTATATTTGAGTTGATTGAACGTCGGTATGATGATAGTTCCACCATTTATTGCACACAATTTATGAAAAAGGATTGGCACCAAAGGCTTGGAGGCGGTGTGCATGCCGATGCGATGATGGATCGCATTGTGCATAACGCCGTTTGGTTTGATACAGGCGATAAAAATATCAGAGAATATGAAGCAAAAATCAAATAACTTCTAGGCCACTATGGTGGCCTATTTTTTAAGTGGACTCCAATTGGATATCAGCGGACTCCAACTGAATATCGTGGGACCCCACCTTGTGAATCGGTGGGCTTATTACTGCGAAATAATCATTGTCGAAGCAAGCTCATCCAAATGAATAGCACCTGCGCGGAAGATATGACTTCTCATAGTAATCATATAAATAGCCGTGATTAAAAATAATATGTTCAGTAACTTACTCAGATTTGTCTCTTCAATTTTAATAACATCCCCGTCTTTTACATGTATGCCACTACTGCGATCTAACGGCTGCCGATATTTTAAATATCCCTCTTTTTCTGTAAGTGGTATTACTTTTTCTTCAAATACTATAATAGAAGCTACGTCTTTACCATTAAAATTTAATTTAAGCGGCATGAGAAGTCCAATAAACCAAGTCCGTCTTTTTACGGTAATCTCCATATTTTCTCATCCTTTTAACTGTGAAGAATAGTGATTATTGTACTTTTCTGTTATTTAATATTTTATTATATTTTGTAATATTCTGCAAATAAGGATAGTGACTAAAAAGATTTTAGTACTACTTCGAAGTATTTTATGCTTCAATAATTATAACTCGTGAATAGACTTGGAGTTTTCATTAAAGAATTTCTATAATACCATTCAATTCAGTGACTCTTCTATGTGTCAGTTTAAGTTCTTCCTCTTTAGAATAATAGAATTCACACCCAATACTCTTTGCTCCATTTTCCTTAGCAGCTATAAAATCTGATAGTCTATCTCCCACTACATATTTTAAAGAAATACCTTCATTTTTGATAATGTGTTTTACCAGTATGGTTTTGTCCTTCTCTTCTATGTCATTGATACTGTAGACACCATCGATGAATGGCCGCAGCTGGTAATAATCGACAATGGTGTCCAAATATTCTTTATCACCATTACTTGCGATAAAAATACTGTAGTCCAGAATTTTAATGGATTCCAGCAATTCTGATGCACCAGAATATAATTTACTTTCTCCAGTCTTTATTAAATTTATCAATTGTGTTTGAAATAAGTCATTGGAAATCATTATCTTTTCATCAGTCGGATCTGTCAGAAGGTTTCTCCATACTTCTTCTAACGGCACGCCCATAATTTCATTATATTTTTCTATAGGGTTGTTAACTAAAGATATATTTTGGTCATTCATCTTTTCGATTGTGTTTTAAATTGATTTTTCCAATATTGTTTCTGTTCTAAAAATAGTACCGTCCATATCAAATATGATTGCCTTCTTCATTATTGTCTCCTCTGAATTTGAAATGTTTATTTTGTATTTATATTTCTCAAGTACTCTGCTGTAAAATCAACCAAATCAGATTGGGACATCAGCTTTGACTCGGCCTGGCCGATACTTCCTTTATTCACAACATTCTTCCGTTCGAACTGCTCCCCAATTTCATTGAATTTTTCTTCATCATAATCTAGCTCAGTATATGCTTTCCAGACGCGGACATCATCTTCCAGTATCGGACTCGCTGTCTGCACTTCCTCCAATTGACCGGATGAATGTTCTCCCAGGTGCATGGAACTGTTGGAATCATAATCAACACCAATTAATAGCACATAACCATCTTTTTGATATACTTTGTGCATCGGTGTATCAATTCCCATTCCATGATCAAGCGGATGATTTTTTGTAATTTCATCACTATCTTTTCCCCATGCTGCAAATGACACTTTTGGATGATTGCTCCGGATTACATCATCGTTCATCATAAAACACTCCACTACTTTACCCATATAAAATGTAGGCGTCTTATCTGGTTCAAATGCCGGCATCGTCTCCTGAAGTGCTTCAATCCATAATTTGGGTACAGATGGATTATGCCATTCTCCAGGGTCGGAAACATCTGCACTGTGTGTCGGCATAACCAATGTTCCTTCACTGCCAAGTACTTCCTTAAGTGCCTGAACAACCGTCTGGGCGCCTCCGCTGACAAAGCCGATTTTGCTTAACGAGGAGTGTACTATTAAAGTCATTCCTTTTTTAACACCGATAGATTTTAAATCATTGATCAATTTTTCTTTAGTTATTAGATCTTTGGAATTTTTAATTACATCTTCCTGGGACATATCAATTTACCTCTACTTTTTCTTTTTTAAAGTTCGTTCTTTCTTTTTCTCTTTATTAGCCTCATGTTTCATTTCACCAATGATTTTCTTTTCATTGATCAAGTATCTTTCATATAACTTTTCACTGATTTCACCATTTTCAACAGCAAGTTTAACCGAGCATTCGGGCTCATGGGTATGGGTACAGTCATTGAACTTACAACTGCCGTCAAGTCTCAGTATGGGTTCATACAAAATATCGAAATCCATTTCATTCGTAGTACTGATGGTTTTGAATCCAGGGCTGTCAATCAGATAGGAATCAGTCTCTTTCATATATAACATTGTTGTCACTGTCGTCGTATGTTTTCCTTTACCGTCACTTCTCACTTCATTCGTCATGAGTTCATTACTATTAAGCAGATTGATCAAAGTAGATTTTCCCACCCCGGAAGCACCTATAAACATCGCAGTCTTTCTTTGAAGTATCTTCGATTTCACTTCTTCGATTGTACTTGGATGATATACACTGATCGGTGTAATAGTTATATCCGGATAAGTTCTCGAAATATCTGTAATGATTTCCAGTGTTTTATCTGTATAGTCCGCTTTGGAAACCAAGATATTCATATCTATCCCCTCTTTATTGAAAGCCATCAGATAACGTTCTAATTTACCCAATGTGAACCTTTGGTCTGCTGCAATCAATATAAACAGCTGATCGACATTCGCAGCCAGGGATTGTTCATTTTGATTTACTTTCATACTCTTGGAAGCTTCACTGAATTGTTTAGATATTATTGTTGTACGAGGATGCACCTCATTAATAAAAATATGTTCGTCAATTTTTATTAATGATACAAAATCACCGACTACGACGTCAGCATCATATAAATTAGAAACGAGTTGAACGTTTCTTAATATATTATCTTCAATGGCCACATCAAATATATAATGGTTACGTTCAATCACTCTTCCGATTAGACCTTCCGTAATATTATTGTGCTGAATATAATTACCAATACCAAAATCATTTATTTTTTGCATTTGAAAATCCTTCCGTTTTCTAATTTTACGTTTAAACTTAAGAATAACGACAAGAATATCCATCTCTGAACACAAAAAAAGTGCACACTACTTCCAGTGCACACTTATGCCTAAAAATAGAGAGTTTCCCCTCTCAATGATTTTTATATTGGTAACAATAATTTAAGTTTCTATCATGGAGGGTAGAATATTCATTTTTATTGGGAATGTAAGTTTGTTTTTAATCATAAAAATTCGCCCTCCTTTAATATCTTAATTAATATTAATCTTAATTAATTTTCTGACAAATTGCAAGTAGATTTTGATGTGAAGACTTAGGTACTATTTCTATAGGTTGGGATTTTTAATTCAGAAATAATTTTTTATCTTCCATTCTTTATAACTATGCCCAATTGCCTCATCATCTTGAAAAATTGCGGACAAGTTTTAGAGACACATCCTGGATCATTTATCTGTATACCTTCAACTTTCGAACCAATTATTGATAATGACATCGCAACTCTATGATCATCATAAGTATTGAGTTTAGCTGGCTTAGGATCACCAGGAAAAATCCTTAGGCCATCTTTAAACTCCTCCACCTTAATTCCTAACTTAGTTAGAGACTCGCATATTACGCTGATTCGGTCGGATTCATGATAGCGTATATGTTCAACATCCTTTATAGTTATGGACTGATCTGCAAATGGGGCTATTGAAGCGAGTGTCAAAGCTTGATCAGACATTTCTCTCATAGAAATTTCGAATCCGCCTTTTAATTGCTCCACTCCTTCTAATTCAATAAAAGAAGAACCTTTTGTCACTTTACATCCCATTTTCTCAAGTATATCAACCATTTTAATATCCGGTTGTTCTGTTTCATAACTTAAATTATTAATTCGGATTTTTCCATTCGTCACTGCCGCAATGGCTAAGAAATAACATGCAGTAGAAGCGTCTGCTTCCAGCTCTATATCACCTGGTACATATTCCGTAGGATGAATGATTATCTTTTTTAAATTGTTGTCATACTCAACTTCAGCTCCGAATTCATTCATTAACTGTAACGTTAAAAATACATAGGAATGCTGGACAATATAGTCTTTAATATTTACAGTGACGGCTTCTTTGGCATAAGGTGAAGGAATCAATACACCACTGATATACTGACTGGAAATCTTACCTGAAAGACTGACATTACCTCCCGTTAAACCACTGCCTCTTACCTCCAAAGGATAGTAACCCTCGCCCTTCAAGTATTCCACTTCACCACCTAGACTTTTCAGTGCATTTATTAAAGGTGCGACCGGCCTTTTACTCATACTTTCACTAGCTTCAATTGCCCACTTACCTTCATTAGAAACTGCTAAAGCACCCGGTAAAAATCTTGCAACCGTACCTGCTGCTCCGATATATAAACTGTTTGACTGCCAGTTTCCGCCTTTTCCATCAACGTAAGCTGTATCATTTTCAATAATTATATTAATCCCTAAATTTTTCAGAGTTTCAATACACCAATATGAATCATCGCTTTTTAGAATACCTTTAATTTCTGATCTGCCACTAGCTAATGCCGCTATGATTAAAGCTCTGTTTGTTAAACTTTTGCTGCCCGGAATTGTAACTGAACCGTCTATTTTATTTCCACTCGGTGAAATCTTAACTGTACTTATGCCTGACAGTGGCGTCCAAGGACTACGGGCTTTAACATCAAAATTATATTTCTCCACTTAAAGTCACTCCATTTGATTTAAATATTTATTATTTTCTATATATTCATTATAATGAGGTTTATAGTATTAATGAAATCAATATACTGGGTAACAGTCATAGGTGGTGTCTATATCATAAATCTAGATTCATATTATGTGTTTTATATAACTGCTTTGGAGAAAAACTTCAGTAAAGCAGCAAGGAAATTATTCATTACTCAACCAAGTGTGAGCCACTCGATTAAGCAATTGGAGACGAATTTGGATATTCAATTATTTCACAGAACTTCTAAAGGTGTGACAATCACAGATGAAGGAAAAGTTTTATTCGATTATGTCCACCAGGCTTTTGAACTAATTGATAATGCAGAAAGGAAAATTTCTGAGTTAAAAGGTTTGGAGAGCGGGCATGTCACGATTGGAGGTAGTGATTCAACTTGTAAACATTACCTTCTTCCGTACATACAAACGTTCCAGGAATCATTTCCTGACATACAAATCAAACTGCAACATGGATCAACACCTCAAATTTTGGATAAATTAACAAATCAAAGTATTGATATAGGCATCGTTCACTTGCCAATCAATCAAAGCCATATGCATCTGACAGAATTATTAAGTATTAACAGCACTTTTGTAGTCGGTGAAAAATACAAACATATAGCTGATAGAACTCTGTCGTTGGAAGGGACGCTAGACTACCCTATTATCTCTTTTTCTGAAACAAGCAGTTCAAGAAAGTTCCTTGATCAACTATTTCAAAAACAGGGGTTAGGCGTTAAACCTGATATTGAAGTAGGCAGTGTAGAAATGTTGATTGAGTGTGCAAAAATAGGAATGGGCATAGGGTTTGTAACTAAAGAGTTGGTTTCGAAAGAATTGAAGGATGGAGAACTATATGAAGTTCATTTAGATGAAGATATCGAAAAGAGAAAAGTCGGTATCATCACTTCTAAAGATATGCCCTTATCAGTTGCAGCAAATCAATTTTTCAATCACTTAACCAATAATGATTAAGCCGGTGAAGATAGCTTAACTCCATATTAAATACTAGCTTTACTGTTTTAATTAAAATCATCCTATCGCTGAATCTTGTCAATAAATACCCGGATAAGGCTTGCTGCATCAATTCATGATGGTCTGGCATATGAAACCCTTGAAATACAGAACATATGTTCGTATAATGTTATTAAGAGCATTGTTCATTGAAAGGGATGATCGAATTGGATGATGTACTGATGATGGATTACAGAAATGAACCGAGAAGAGATATCATGTGCATTGACGTAAAATCGTTCTTTGCTTCCGTTGAAGCGGTAGAATTGGATCAGCACCCGTTATTTGCCCGTATAGCGGTTGTGTCGAAACCGGATAATCAAGGCGGATTGGTGCTCGCTGCGTCGCCATTGGTGAAAAAGGAATACGGTGTAAAAACAAGGACGAGAATTTATGAAATTCCCAGACATGCAAATATCCAGATCGTTGAACCGCGCATGGCATTGTATCTCAAAAAAAACCTGGACATTTTAAATATATTCAAACGGTATGTATCCGAAGAAGACCTTCTCGTGTATTCCATTGATGAGTCCTTTCTTGATGTAACAGATTATCACCGGTTATATGGATCGGCGGAAACAATCGCGAAGCGGATTCAACAAGATGTCTTTCATGAGCTGGGGCTTGTCCTTACGATTGGGATTGGAGACAACCCGCTTCTTGCGAAACTTGCACTGGACCACCAGGCCAAGTATGACGAGAAGCATCATTTTATCGGGACTTGGCGGTATGAAGATGTCCCTTACACGGTTTGGAATATTTCACCGCTCAGTGAGTTTTGGGGCATTGGTTCAAGAACAGAAGCATCGTTGAATCGTCTTGGGATAAAGAATATCTACCATTTGTCCCAATATGATCTGGATAAATTGAAAGAACGCTACGGAGTCATTGGTGCTCAATTGTTCTTTCATGCCCACGGTATCGATCGTTCGTTTTTGTCGGATACGTATACGCCCAAAAGTACTTCATTCTCCAGAAATCAGATATTGAATGAAGATTATATACGGAAAAGTGATGTGGAGATTGTCATTCGGGAGATGACGGATGAGAATGTCACACGATTGAGAAAACATGCATTGGTCACCGGTGTCGTCACATTATCGATTGGTTACTCAAAAGATACAGGTGAAACAGGTTTCAGCAGACAGATGAAAATCGAGCCGACGGACTTATCCAAAAGGCTGAAAGAATACATGCTGATTATTTTTGATAAATATTATGCACACCTGCCTGTCAGAACGATAAACGTGACATTTGGCCGCCTGCAACCTAAAAAAGGGATGCAATTGAACTTGTTTGAACCCGTTCGGGAGACGATTCAAAAAGAAAACCTGGATGCCACAGTGACGCACCTCAGAGAAAAATATGGATATACGTCGATACTCCATGCATCCAGTCTGATGAAAAGCGGTATGGCAAAATATCGTGCCAGTCTGTTAGGCGGTCATCGATCGGGAAAGGATGATGAAACATGATTAATATTATAAAAATGACACCAGAACAGCTGGGCTATACAGATAGAGGGATTGTGAAATGGCTGGGAATGATGTTGAGTGACCATTCTGAAGCTTTAAAGAAGGAATCCCGCAAAAACCAGTTCTTTAATATTCAGGCAAAACCCGAAATGACAGAAGAAGAAGTATCGAATGTCCTATATCATGCATTTGTAAAAAAATACCCCGTCGTCATTCAGGCAAATATCATAAAGGAGGGTTACTACTATAAAGACGTGGCGTGTAAGATTTCCGGATATGCCGAGGATAAAATATACTTACTATTGAAAGATGGCCGGACATTGACTTGCAGTTTACCTGAAATCAGGAATATAGAATTGATGGACCAATTGGCATGGTATCAGAAGGAGGTTTGATTCTTCAAACCTCCTTTTCAACTGAAAGTTGCCGTGTTTAAAGAACCAGTGCCATTCTGACTGTCTTGAGAATGTGGCCATCAAAATCATCATCATACTCTTCCAGCACTTCAAATCCTTTTGCTTTATAAAACTGCATTCCAATCGAATTTTCTTTTTCAACTTCGAGCCTGATTTCTTTCAACTCCTCAATGTCACCTATTCCTTTATTCAAGAGAGCTGTCCCTATCCCCCTGTTCTGACAATCAGGATCGAGGTAGATGGCACTTAATTCGGACAGTCCTCTCTCATCAGCTGGTGTGAAGTTCGCAAAACCGGCTATCTCTGAATCAGTTTCCGCCACATACATGAATGAGTGGTTCAGTCTTTGCTCCATCATCTCGTCACTGTATGCCATCGCAAGAAAATTATTCTGTATTTCTTCCGGAATGATTCCTTCATACGTAGAATTCCAGCTTTTCTTTGCTATTGTCTGGACTTGCTTTATATCTTTACCCGCCATTTCTCTGATTGAAAAATTCATCACTGCACATCCCTTCATTTATACTTTTTATAAATTGTACATGTTTACTGTTTTAACAGATAATGAAATTGTACCATTTTCTAAATGTTTAAAAAGAGATAAGATATAACTACATGAATTACGAACGTAAAGGAGGTCTCCAAGAACGGTGATAAAATTGATACCGCTAAAAAAAGAAGTGAAAGTTGTAAGCGCCCAAAGGCCCGTACAACTGTCTGCAGCAAGGCAAAAAGATGTCGAAGAGTTTTGGAGTGACATCAATAAGGACGGAATATTTCACCGAGGAGAAGTGTTCACGATAGAATCTGTCACTGAAGAAAAGGATATGTATAAGATTTTACTGAACACAACGGACTATGCCCACTACCTGCATTCCGTAAAAAATAATATATCTGACATGGAGAGCTGCAGGACCATTTTCGCAGCCGGTCTCGTTGAAACCACCGATTCAAAATTTATTATTGGTGAAATGGCATCAAACACTGCTTATCCCGGCAGACTGCAATGCGCAGGCGGCGGATTAAGTTATGAGGACATGATCGACGACAGATTCGACCTTGAAAAAAGTGTCTTGCGAGAAGTGAGTGAAGAACTTGCAGTTGATCAGGAAAAACATGTCGAACAATGCAGACCTTTACTGATCAAAGATATACATGTACATGATTCTCTTGTCGTTCTGTATCATATTAAAGTGAATCTGTCAGAGGATGAATTGCGTAATAATTATCAGCGTTATGTTGATGAGCTGACCAAGAATAATGAGATTCCTGAGTTTCAGAAAATCATAAGCCTCGACAATGACAAGGCCGCTGTCCATTCATTCTTTGATAATGATGAGAGAACTAAAGATGACTATCTGGAGCCATTTTTAAAGTACATGGCAAAATGATTAAAAATATTAAAGTAAAGGAGAGGTTTTATGATATTGCATACTTCGGTCAATGAAGTGATTGGCATGAATCTTGATGATATAGAATTCGATGAAAATGATGGTTGGGAGTAACTGATGTATGAGGTAGAATTTAATAAGTTTTCTCAAAAAGAATACGATAAATTGGACGGTAGTCAAAAGGCATTCATAAATAAAGGAATCAAACCTATTAGAGAAATAGGTCTGACAGCAGGCAGTGAATTATCCGAAGAATTAAAAGGCTGTCGTAAACTAAAGTTTAAAAATGCCGGGTTACGTATTATATTCAATCAATATAATCAGAAAATAGAAGTTATTGAGATTGTGGCGTTAGGTAAACGTTCAGATAAAGAAGTGTATAAAATGCTATCAAACGCTTAAAAAATAAGTATTGTAATCCCTTTATGCATTCTTATCGTAGAGAGACTTTTTATTGACCATTCTTTTAAGTATCTGACTATAATTATTCCATACTCTTGTATTCAGGAGTAGCCATTATTTTTTCAAAGAACACATCTTTAGCATCCCTGTACTCTTCCATATCCCTGCCTCCAAATTTCCTTTTCAATATATCATATTCAACTCTGTAATCATCATTCATAATAAGAACGTCCCTGAATTTCCAGAAGAAATCAAATTCAGACCCTATCACAGTTAATTGAACTCCAAGTGATGGTGTCTCTGAATTATCTTCGAATGCCCTGAAATCTCCAGTTTTTACACTGCCTTCATTCGTATCGTATAGATTTGAAAGTTCCTCCACCGCTTTTGGAAAATGTTGTACCTTCACACGTACCTGAATATCCAAATCCCCTTTTGTCAAACTGTTTGGTATCGCAGTACTGCCGACATGCTGTATGTCTGCTTCCGGTAACACTCTCCTGATTATCTCTTTATGTTCAGCATAGGCTCGCTCTGTTACATCAGCAAGTTTCTCAGTATTAATAAAATTAACTGTTTCCATTTTGGATCTCCTAATCATTCAAAATTATTATGATCTTTTATAAATAACCTCTCATTCGATTAACTTTCCCATCATGCTCTTCAGCTAAAAATTCCATACCCATTTTTTCGTAAAATTTCCTCGCTCGTTTATTCGAAGGTGCGACTCTGAGGTGATATTCCTTCAAGCCTTTCTCTCTGAAGTATCTTTCGGCATATTTATGTAATTTAAAAGCGTAACCTTTTCCTCTATATGACTTCGTTAAATAATACAGGTTTATATAACCAATATCCGAGCCTTTATAGTTTTTTACGGTTAATTCCAATTGACCAATCCATTCATTATCTTCCTCGATAAGTAAAATACCATCAGAGAATTCTTCAATTTTTTGTTCCAACCACTGCAGGTATTCGCTCTCATTGAAAGCATCGGAGTGACCAAAGCTTTGCAGGAAGGAATCCTGACGGAATGATACTACTATATCTTTATGTGTATTCAGATCAATATTGATAAAGTTCATAGCGGCCTCCTCTATATACCGCGTAATCTTTCCAACACTTCATCAACAGAATCCCAGCGATACATTGATTCCTTTAACTCTACTCCTCCAATATTGATTTGAATGGTATCGACTAACTTTGCTCCGTAATACTCATAAAATAGACGTGTTTTATTTTCTTCAAGAACCTCTACATAAACTTTTCTATATCCTTCTTTTTTAAAATACTCAAAAAGTTCTTTTAAAAGCATCTTCCCTATTCCTTTACCTTGATCAGTTTCAAACAGATAAATGGATGTAAGATCAATAGAATTTTTTTCATTATTATTTTCTCTTTTCCATGCATCAGCAAATCCAATGATCTGCCCTTCATCACTTTCTGCAACGATGACAAAATTCTCTTTGTTTCCGATATTATTCTTCCACAGATCGGTCCGCTGATTATATGAAAGATTATCCAAATAATCTTTAGGAGTAATATTTTCATATGTCGTTCTCCAGCTGTCTACATGGACCTTGGCTATTCCTTCTGCATCTATTAAACTCGCTTTTCTTATTATCATGAACTCACCTATCATCTTTCTGAAAATTGAGTAATATTTTGTTATGATTATATCATGTAAAAATGATGATAAAAAATACAATTATAAAGGAATGAGTAAAGTTGTACTCTCATAAGCCCGAAAACTATGAATGTCCTTTCTATCGAATCGTTTCTGGTAAGGAAAAACAGAATGATGGAACAAAGCAGGCAGATATTGTTTATCAAAACGAATATATCACAACTTTTATCGCAAGTAAGTGGTGGCCGAATAATAAAGGACATGTACTTGTGGTGCCTAATGATCATTTTGAGAATATATTTGAACTGCCAAAAAAGATGGCTGCTGAAATTCATGAAGCTGCCCAACTGGTATCATATGCGCTGAAGGATACATATCATTGCGACGGTATTTCCACCAGACAGCATAATGAACCGGCCGGAAATCAGGATGTCTGGCATTATCATCTTCATGTATATCCGAGATTTGAGAATGATAATCTTTATATGACAAAAGGCAGCTATACAATGCCTGATGAGCGTTCATTTTATGCAGATAAATTAAAATCCTGGTTTAATTCAAATATTGAAATTGCAGGAGTTGAAAATGACTAAAATTATTTTAATCCGGGGGAATTCCGGCAGCGGTAAAACAACAGTAGCTACACGACTTCAAAGTATTTTGGGAAATGGTACTCTGCTGATTTCCCAAGATGTAGTCAGACGTGAAATGTTAAAAGTAAAAGACAGACCGAATAATTTATCCATAGGGTTAATAGAAACTATGATCACGTATGGGAAGAATCATTGCGAGTACATAATAATCGAGGGAATAATGGCAGAAAATAAATACGGTGATATGTTAAGAAATGCATTGTCTGATCCAAGGAATGTTTTCGCATATTATTATGATTTATCATTCGAAGAAACAGTTGCCAGACACAATACTAAAATCGGAACTGATTTTGGTGAAGAGAAAATGAAATTATGGTTTACTGATCAAGATTTCATTGGTCTTGAGAATGAACGCAGCATCTCAGAAGAAATAAGCGAAAATGAAATGATTGAGATTGTTTTGAATGATTTAAATTTAAGTGATATTTTGATTTAACAATAGAAACATTTATTGAACTACCCCACTCTTCATTTTAAAGGTGATTTATGAAACGACAGATTGAAAAACATTACGCACTAAATATAGATGAAATGGAACCTATTGGAGACGGACAGACTTCTCAAGTTTTGAAAATTATCACTGACAAAGATAATTACATACTGAAGTCTCAATTAAACATACATGTTGCTGTCAACGAATTTAACTGCCTTGATGCACTCTCCAAAATGGAATTGTCCCCTGAACCTGTCTGTACGGTTGAAGGTGAGACGTTTATTGACTTAAACGGTTCAACTTATATTCTCATGAAATATATTGAATCAGATGTTATCGACAAATCAAAGTTAGATTTCCATAGCATAGGAAAAACAATCAGTGTTATGCATCATCATTTGAATACTGTTAATTTACTTCCTACTGAAGATCGATTTGATGAAATACAAATGATTGAGGAGGTTGAAAATATGACTCTCAAATCTGCATTTTATAAAAAATTCAAAGAGTATGATTATAATGCAACAGAACCGTGTTCTATTATTCATGGCGATTTGGGTAGTTGGAATCTCATTAAAAACGACAAAAATATTTTAGTAATAGATTTTGGAGAAGTCAGACTTGGGAACCCTTACTTTGATTTAGCTGCAGTAACAGAGTCACTAAAATTGAACCAATCTGAAGGGAAGCAGTTATTAAATGGTTATGGTCATCATGACGAAAACTCATTTAGCTATTTTTCAAATATGCGCAGAAAATGGGTACTAAGGGGCATTCTATTTTCTTCCGTCAATAAACTTAAAAATGAAGATGAAATCCTTGCTCTTTTAGAAAGTTTATAAACGAAGTGAAGCGACACCTGGTAGATATTACGAGGTATCGCTTCATTTCAAACACTTTATTCCGTTACTTTTTCCAATACTTCAAGGTTTTTTCTCATCAATGAAATATAGTCGTCGCCATCATTTATATCTTTCTCGGTTCTGACTTCCATATTATGAATCATTTCGCTTCATCCTCTATTTCTGACTGAATGACTTCGGAAATATTATTCGTACTGTTCTGTTCATAAAGCACATATTCCAAATCATGCTTGTTGATTGTCTGTACCAGTTCGGTCAGTTGATTCTGTGAGGGTTCGTCCGTCATTGTATAACCTGTAATCGGAATTTGTTCAACACCATATTTGTCCCAGTATCCGAATGCGGCATGGGGAACAATGATATGTTTTTGATTCCCGTCATTTAATCTGTCATTAAATTCCTGATCCAGTTCTTCCATATCGATCTTCAAGGTCTCCAGATTATCCAGATAAAGTTCTTCTTCTTCGGGATTCATGGCGATCATTTCATCTGTAACTATTTCTGCAACCTCTATCATTTTAAGCGGATCGATCCAAATATGCGGATCAGTTTCATCATGATCGTCGATGATGATTTCAACAGGTTCGGATTCAACGATTATGTTCTCCTCTTCATCCAGAAGCTCCACCTTGACCTGTTCCAGATCTTCCGCCGCTTCTTCTTCAAAGGTTTCTCCGGTTTGATCTGATGGTTCCCATTCATCGGATCCCGACGACATCGCACACCACTGAATGTCACTGTAGTTTTGGTCTGTTGATACTGTAAGTTCAACAAGTTCCCCGGTATGATAATGACCCGCGAGTCCTTCTATGGTAATAGTTTCCTCTGCAGCAGCGGTCTCTTCCTCATGGGAATGTTCGCCGTCATGGTCATCAATCACAATATCGACCGGTTCTGATTCTGTCAGCACTTCATGGTCCTCATCAAACTGTTCCGCTTTGACCTGACCGATTTCATCATCTGCGTCAATTTCAAACTCATCATGATATTGTCCAGCGACTCCCGTCCATTCGTCATCTTCAGACTCACGAGTATACCAGTGAAAATGATCGGTGCCGTTGTCGTATACTGCAGTCAGTGAAATGGTATCACCGGTATGATAATGGTCTTCCATACCCTCAATGGTCACCGTGCCTGTTTCGTGGGTTCCGTTGTCTTCATGACTGTCCCGTTGAAAGAGCGCTTCATGTTCTGAAAGACCAACGAGCTCGACATCTTCACCGGACAGCACATTCGCAATGGAGTCAGAGAATGCTTCCATGATACCCCCGACGTAGAAAAATGCATCACCGTCCGCATACTGTGTCATTTCCTGCATGGTCGGTTCATATGAATGTCCATCCACGCCCGGCGGGAATACTGATGAAACTTCGACCGTATCCTGACCGATTTTTTCCACTATATATTCCAATGGATAAACTGTTGTGTATATATTCAGTTCGGAATCCGATTCATTTTCCGGGATATTCTGACAAGCTGACAACAGAACGACTAATAATGTAGTCAAGGCAGTTAATTTAAATTTTTGCATATGTTAATCCTTTCTGTGAGCTCCATATTAATCAGTGAAGCATCAAATCATCTACGATTTCATCCACACTTGCATCTTCCGGATAATACGTCGGCCAGTGATCCATTTCTTCAAGCAATTCCGCGTTGTCATCACCCCAGTACAGATGGAAATGCTCGGAATCTTCAGGTGCGGTGATATGATCGCTGAACTGAATATATTGTGGTGCATCTTCATCTCCATCTTCCAGTTGGAATATGAAACGTACGCCGCGGTTGCCTGCTTCATATTCAAGAATTTCATAACCACTATAAACATATGTGCCTGTATATGATTCATCACCTTCATGGAATGTGATTTCGCCTGCTTCAGTGATGTCTATATTGTTCACGTCCGTCTGATAACCCACTTCATAATATTCTTTTTGCTCTTCAAATGACATGTCATCATCTGCTTCCGCCCTATGTTCATACACTTCATCAAGTTCCCCGTCTTCAAAATACGGATAGACAGATTTCCAGCTGCCTGCCCAGTCGGAGATATCCCTGTCTTCAACATCCTCATCATCGAAGTACCCCTCGTAAACATCCCCGTCATGATCATCAATGGATACTGTGACCGCTTCCGATTCGCTGACCACATTATGATCATCATATAAAGCCGCCTTTATCTGCATACCATCCACCGCTTCAGTCTCAATAGTGTTTTCCAACTCTCCTTCAAACGCCTGCCATTCACTGTTCTCATCATCTCTCTGATACCAATGCCAATGACCATCCGTATCCACTTCGGATGAAGCCGTCAGTGTGACTGTGTCTCCAGTATGGTAATGATCTGACAAACCTTCTATATGGGCTTCTTCAACATTTTCCTCTGATTCATGGTTATGACCATGATCACGATCTGCATGGTCATCTGATTCCTGCTCATGATTTTCTTCGCTGTCGTTCTCTTCCTGCGGTAAAGTTTCTTCCGTTCCACTTTCTGAGTCCTGACATCCGACTAACAAAGCACTGAACAGCAATACTGCTGTTCCTTTATATAATGTTTTCTTCATTTTCATTTCTCCCTCGATATGTATTTACCAGCTGGCTTTTCTTACACCGGGGATCTGTCCTTTATGTGCAAGTTCCCGAAATTTTATACGTGATAATTCAAAATCTCTCATAACCCCACGTGGATGGCCGGTTAAACGGCATCGGTTCGTTAACCTCGTCGGTGACGAATCTCTTGGAAGTTTACGCAGCGCTTCATAATCCCCCTTTTCTTTCAATTCGATTCTAAGCGCACGATACTTTTCGACAAGTTCCCCTCGCTTCTCTTCTTTTGCGATTTTTGATTTCTTGGCCACTTTCTCACCTTCTTTTTAACACTTTATTAAATCGTAACAGTTACGATTTATAATATATCACTTGGGAAATTTTAATGCAACAATATTTTTTAAATAAAAAAAAGACGGGTGATTTTCCCGTCTAATATATATTTAATTATTCATTCGTAATGTGACCACGCCGAGTATATTTCGACCTGCCTGTCTATTTCATTTATTTTATACACAACTCTATGTTGTTGATTTAAACGCCTCAAATAAAAACCAAGATGTTTTGGTTGTAACTTTTCGAACGATTGATTGGGATAGTACGGATTCTGCTTCAATATCTCATTAACATCTTTCAATACTTGATAGAGATTTTTTCTTACATCTATCGGATTTATAATTTTCATTTCTATCACCTCGTGTGTTAATTATACTAAAACGTACGTTAAATGTTTCTAGAAAATTAAAATGATTAGTCCTGTTTTCCTTTTATACTTCCATGGATTATACTATTATGGGAGTCATAAAATCATTTTCAAATAAACATGAGTAAAAGCAATAAAGGACTGTATTCAAAAATAGATGGAATAAAGGAAGTATGTAATGAAAAATCGTTCGAAAACAAATCAACCCGAAACGGAATGGACTGTCCAGGAATCTTCAGAGCTGTTGAAGTTCTTATTTAGTATGATGCCTGAACGCAGCAAGAAATCAGTAAAAAACATCTTGAGCCGTGGCCAGGTTTTTATAAATGGTAAACCGACGACTCAGTTCAATGACGCTCTACATCCTGGCGACCGTGTACAGATCGAAAAACGCACAGCAAAGCATGATGCAAGAATCAGAGGCCTGAAAATTCTTCATGAAGATGAGGATATTATCGTAATTGATAAGGAAGCAGGTCTTTTATCAATCGCTTCTGAAAAAGAAAATCAGATGACTGCGTTTCGCCAGCTGTCGGACTATACTCAAAATATACGTCCTAAAAGCCGGATATTCGTTGTCCATCGTTTGGACCGTGATACTTCGGGTGTAATGATATTTGCGAAAAGCAAAAGAATCCAGCAGAAACTACAAAATGCATGGCAGGAGGCTGTACCAGAACGTTCCTATATCGCATTGGTGGAAGGTACCGTAAAAGAAGACGGCACCATCACTTCATGGCTGACAGAAAATAAAGCCCTCATTGTCCGTTCAAGTAAAAATCCCAACATGGGCAAAAAAGCAGTCACCAATTATAAAGTTTTGAAATCGAATGCAAATCTGTCACTGCTGCAGGTGAACCTGGAAACCGGACGTAAAAATCAGATACGTGTTCATATGCAGGATTTGAAACACCCGATCGTCGGGGATAAAAAGTATGGTTCCCAGATCAACCCTATTAAAAGAGTCGGCCTGCATGCACATTCGATTGGATTCAAACATCCAACGACGAAAGAATATATGAGATTCGAGTCGAAAGTTCCCGCTTCGTTTACAAAAAAATTCTAAACAGCTGTGCTGATATAATAAAAGCCAAGTTCATCATTGATGACTTGGCTTTTATTAGTATATCTACTTCATTTGCTTTTCTCATTTATCACGTGCAAGTTTTAAACTTTTTTGATAGATGAATGCAAATAGCAGAAGTATTACAGTACAAACACCTAATCCCATCGTCAATGTCATAAACCATACACCCAGCCACGGGTTGTTATAACCTGCGATAAAAACAACGATTAATGAAATCAATGTAACGATGCCACTGATAATAACAGGCCAATATGTTCTGCCGAATCCATGACAATAAACAATTGATGATCCAAACAGCAGCAAGTAAAGAACCGTCATCGTTGCTTCATTCACCAGTTTATCTACAAAAGCCCCCGGCTGAAAATGGTTATCCGGTTCTGGAAATTCCAAGTTTACAGGAACCATCTCTCCACCTTCATATGGGACGGTCATGATTTCATATTGTGATGGCTCACCCGGCCAATTGTTATTTGCAAGCAATGCTATCCGCTCATTATGATGAAAGAAAACTGGTGATATCACATTGGAATTATAGTCTGTCAGTCGCTGGGTGTCTCCACTTGAAGTATCTTTTAAAAATAGCTCATAAATGAATGTCCCCTGTTCTGATGTATCATTTACTTTAGTATAGGCAAGGTAGTTTTCGTCAGCAGACAGAGTGGTATGGTAAACTTCACCGGGTGCTGCAATTTCAGAATTACCTTTTTGCATCCCGCTGTCAATGTCATAATATATTCCATTTTCAAAACCGTTATAGTATAATCGCTGTCCGTCTTCTGAAATAGAAATCTGTCTCATATCAAAACGATCTTCATCCGTCAGCTGTTCATGTCCAAAACCATCTGTATGAATCATATGGACATCTGTGCCATTCTCATTCTGCCCCGGCTCCTTATGAAAATCTTCTGCCGGCATCGCAAGATAATAAGCGGTTTCTCCATCTGGGGACAATGCAGCACTGAACACATGGACTGCTTTGTCTGTCAGCTGTATCGTTTCTTCTTCATCCAGGTCAGGTTTATAATAAAGACTCTGCACCCTGTTATCATCTTCGGACAAAAAGATCATGCTCTCTCCGTCTTCAGAATATTTTGGCTCACGATGGTCTTCCTCTTCTGCCGGGAAAGTGATCTGAGTGACATCTTTTCTTTCAATATCACCCGTATAGATTGCTTCATTTCCATTCGTATAATAAGAAAAAGCCAAAGTACTGTCATCCGGAGAAATGGAGATGGACTCTCCCAGTCCTGTATAGTGCTGGTATGCATCACTGTCACTGAAAAAACTGTAAAGAATAGAAGAGATAAAAAGTATTGTCACAACACCGATCAAAACAGGTAAAACACGCGTTCTTCTGATGACTATCCCCCCTTTGTATGATTCTCCATTAAAATAATACTGAGACTATTTCATATTTGATACAAACCGAAAAATATAAGAGTTTTAATTAAGTATATAGTGATGATTCCATTATTTCATCCATTGTGACGTTAACACTGGACGCGTAGACAGAACCGAATTTCATCAAATGCACCATCAATAGATAGAGCTTATAGAAACGTATTCTCTCCCATGCATCATCGGTGAGCGGATACGTTTTTTCATATGCATCGTAGAAATCTTTGCCAAAACCGCCAAATACCGTCGTCGCCCCAAGATCAAACTCACGGTCACCATAAAATGGAGATGGATCGAACAGTGCCGGTCTCCCATCTGAAAGAAACATATAATTCCCCGCCCACAGGTCACCGTGTAACAGAGATGCTTTACTCTCATGCTCTTTCAGTTTGTTCTCCATAATTTTACGGACTTTATCGTATATCTCCAAATCTTTATCATTCCATAAACCCTGTTCAGCCAGCCTGTCCCGCAGCTGATCCATCCTTTCATTGATGAACAGCGCACTCCATGAATCCGTCCAGGCATTATCGAAACTGATGTCTCCGCCTTCATGCGATAGATGAAAACCGAATTGGTTATCCGCCTGATATTCAAGGTGCATCTTGGCAACCATTTCACCTAAGTCCCACTGGCTGCCGGCCCCTTCATCCAAATACTCAAGTAAAAGAAAAGCATCATCTTCGATTTGACCGTTACCAAGCACTTTCGGAGCTGTAATTCCCGCTTCTATCATCGCTTCCAGTCCGGCAATTTCCGCTGCATAGAAATCTTCAGAACGCCCCGGCTGTACCAGCAGGAAACATGGTTTTCTATCCGTATCAATGCGGTAGGCATCATTGACATCACCACCAGACACAGGTGTTATATTTCTTATATTTTCTACAGGCAGTCCCTGTTTCCACTGATTATTAATCATTATCTTTCACTCTTTCTCTTTACTTTTTAATAGGTTGACTAAAAACCATATTGGAGAAACCAAATAAGCAAATATCAAAGAATACTTAGAGCTTAAAGGTTCCCTGCCCGAGGTTTTTTCTCCAGATTTCAAGCTGACTGCGGGGAATGTAAAAACCGAAATAAATAAATAAACTGTCAGTATGATGTAAGGGAAACTCAAGACATCATTATTAAAAATAGAACCAGCTATAAGCACATAAAACCCGAAAAAAAATAAGCCGATTATAAAACTAAGGGTTTTCGCAAATCCATCACTCATTTTAAAACTCCTATCGTTATATATCTAAACTGAGATTACTACAATTAAACCTATTTTAAAAAATACTTAAAGAAAGGCGTTGGGAACATATCCCGGCACCTGCTGGCATAATATTATTTTCTTCTGATTCCGATTGTCCGTCCCATTTCAGCCGGCTTTTCACTATTATCCTGCGATTCATAATACTCTTTTACAGATTGTCCGAACTTATCAGGGAACGGCCCGGGACGGCCTGCTTTTGTATCCATGCCCATATACATGACTTCGTATGTGGCACATTTCTCGCCTTTTGGATTATAGAGTGTCATGAACACATGCATTCTTTTTTCATCATAATCATGTATTCTGACTTTGATTGTTATTTCATCCTCGGCAAAGACTTCATTAAGATAAACGATATGATTCTCCAGAGTAAAGATTGTATAAGACAATTCCTTTACCTTTGATTCACTCAGTCCGAGATATGCAAGCCATACAAGACCGGCATCACTGAATGCCCGGCTGTACTGACCATCATTCATGTGCCCGTTATAATCAAGCCACGACTCCGGCACTGTCGTCTGATATTCAAATAATTCCATAGTTATCACTGCTCCACCTTTTATCTATAGTATAAAATGATCTGACTTATCTACTACTTGATTATATAATACTTTACTTGTTTCTTAAAATTGAATAATACGCGAATTTCAAGTTTAAGTTAGCCACTAGGGTATAATCCCAATCCAGAGTTTGTGAAAGCACTCTGGTGGCTGGGCTTCTCCTCCCCCTCGGGGGGGAGAAAAATTTTACACTAGGCACTTTGTACCATTTGTGTTTGATTGAGTGCCTTGGCGAAACGCTCATGCGGTGTCTGGTAGCCCAGGATTTTACGT
>NZ_JCANUC010000031.1:0-19754 GCF_059568765.1 Lacicoccus kunmingensis DSM 17847
CTTCAGTCAGTTCTGCAATCCCTTCAGACATTGGTTATCACTTCTTTCCTATGTATTAATGCAATCGTCATGATTTCTTTAATATGCTGATCTTCCAGTGAATAGAACGCGAGTTTCCCTTCTTTCCTGAATGTAACGATGCCTTCTTTGTAGAGCGTGCGTAAATGATGAGATGCATTTGCTACAGTCACACCGAGAATATTTGCGATATCACAGACGCATAATTCCTCTTCCTTGCATAAGGAATAGGTGATTTTTGCCCTATTCACATCGGCAATAGCCTTAAGCATCTGTGATATACCGGCAATATCTACAGTTTGTAAATTCTCTTGCATCCGGTTAACCTTTTCTTCGTCATAACAAAAAACTTCACATGTTTCTTTCTTATTCATACATACACCTCATCATTCAAATATTTGTTTGAATATAGCATAACATCTTGTTTTTCTTTATTCAAGCAGACGTTTGAATAATAATAAATTTGTATAAGTTTTTCTCGAAATAGAAAGAATTTTCTGAAATAAAGATGAAAGAAATTACGATATCGTAAGTGAACTTTATTGTGATAAATAATTTATTCGTTCTTAAAAGTACACTTTTGCGGACACTTCGAAAACATTTGAAATAAATAAAAACAAGAGTTTGTAAACATACTAAATTATTTTAAGATTGTTTTTCATTTATAACTAGAAAAATAATCTTCTGGTAAAACAATATATAGATGTATTTTTCTCTCTTAAATTTTTGATTGATTAGGGCAGACCCTAAATAGATATAATTATATTGCTGAATATATTGCATGTCATTTTTGACGATAAATTGCATATATTTTAAGTGTTATTTTGCATAACCAACTTTAAAGCCTAGCTGTCTTTGTGAAAAGATTAGCCGGGTTTCTTAACTATAGTACAAATTATCGCCTAAATCAGTGCAAAATAACATCGAAAGTGACAGTTGGAACATAAAAGGCTGTGTTCTACCTTTTTTCAAATGTGTTATAGTGCAAAATAGCGCTTAAAAACAGGCGTAAAATAGCGTCTTAAGTGACATCCTTTTACCGTATGCACTATTTTGTGTGTAAAACGGTCGTTTTTTAAACTTAATTTTACATGTAGTTTTTGTCATATTAAATACTCATTTTATGCACGGATTCTCGAAAATTATAATCTAGTCTAATACATAAAGGAATGACAAGTTCTTTATTAAAAGTAGAAAGAAGGGATTGTAAAGTATGAGAAAAAAGAACCTATTGATAAGCTTGTTTTCTCTAATGATGGTCATTGTTTTATCAGCTTGTACAAGCAATGACGGAGAAGCATCTGTAGAAGATACTAGCAATGAAAAGAATTCAAATGAAGAGATGAACATGAATGAGGACAATGAAGGTTCTATGGAAGAAAATATGAATGGCTCCTCCAGTGAAGGAGAAATGAATAATGGTTCCATGGGTAATGGTCATATGGATCATGATGATGTGGTAGGTCTAATTGATTCGACAGGAGAGAACGAACTGAGTATCCCCTCTGTACTCAAAAGCGACAGCAACAAAGGAACTGAGTATACAATACGCGCGCAAAAAGGAGAAACAGAAATATTTGATGGCGTTCAAACAAAAACATATGGCTATAATGACTCGTTTCTAGGTCCCATGCTTCAATTTGAAAAAGGAGATACTGTGAAAATAAACTTAATCAATGAACTCAATGAAAATACCACTTTTCACTGGCATGGATTGGAAGTGCCAGGGAATGACGATGGTGGTCCACACAATGTATTGGAGCCAGGCGAAGAGAGTACTATTGAATTTGAAGTGACACAGGAAGCTGCCACATTGTGGTTCCATCCCCACCCGGAAGGAAAAACCTCTGAACAAGTGTACAACGGACTTGCTGGGTTAATTTATATCGAGGACCAAAATTCAAAAAATATCGAATTACCAAGTGAATATGGAGAAAATGACATCCCTCTCGTTTTCCAAGACAAAGTATTTAATGATGAAAAACAACTGAATTACAAAGCCGTAGCAAATGAAGATGGCACAGTCGGGGGTACATCATTAATTAACGGCACATTGAATCCAAAATTAACTGTAGATAAAGAAAAAGTAAGGCTTCGACTTTTAAATGGATCAAATGCAAGAAATTACACCTTTAAACTAAATACAGGGGATTCTTTTGTACAAGTCGCAACGGACGGCGGGTTTTTAAATGAACCGGTCTCAATGGAAGAAATCACACTCACGCCTTCAGAGCGGGCCGAAATAATCATTGATTTTTCTAAAGTCGATGGTAATGAAAATATAGCGTTAATGAATGAAGATGGTGCCACGCTCTTACCTTTTGAAATCACAGATCAAACAGGTAAGAACATGGATATACCTGATGAAATGAATGACTTTTCAGTTACGGAAGAAGAAAAGAACCTGCCAGTGACAAAAGAAATTGAACTTTTCGGCATGATGGATCAGGTAACGATAAACGGAAAAAAATTTGATCCTGAAAGAATTGATTTTACGCAGGAACAAGGTGTTACAGAAGTATGGGAAATCTATAATAAACCTGACATGATGGGCGGCATGATTCATCCGTTCCACATCCATGGTACTCAGTTTAAGATCCTTTCCAGGAATGGAGAAGCACCACCTGAGAACGAAAGAGGCTGGAAAGATAGTTTTTCCGTTGCCCCGGATGAGACTGTAAAAATTGCCATTCAGTTTAAAAATAAAGGCATATATATGTTCCACTGTCACATACTTGAACATGAGGACAATGGGATGATGGGACAGGTTAAAGTAGAGTAAGCTCCAAAGCTTCAATCTAATAACAAAAAAGGAACTATTTCTTGATTTTTTCTAGACGAATTACAATATTGAGTAAGTTGGAGAAGGACAATCATCATTAAAATTATGTGCAGTTTCTATGGAGTTTTACCATATCGGTTTATATGCGAAATGGATGGGAATTCAATTAATGTAAGTGCATTCAATTCTATAGGAGGGATTTATAATGGCTCATGAACAACATCAACAACTGATTCAGACGTTACATGAATGTATGGAAGCCTGTAACCACTGTTACGATGCCTGTCTGAGGGAAGAAGACGTAAAAATGATGGCGGAGTGTATCCGATTGGATCGTGAATGTGCAGATATCTGTGCATTTTTAGAACAGGCTCTGACAAGAAATTCACCATTTTCTTCTGATCTGGCGGCAGTATGTGCCAAGGTCTGCGAAGCATGCGGCAACGAGTGTCAAAAACATGACCACGATCACTGCCAGAAATGTGCAGATGCGTGCTTCAAATGTGCAGAGGCTTGTAAAGAAATCGCCTAAGCACAACACTTAGAAAGAAGTGGTATGTCGGAACTTATTCTGGACATACCACTTCTTTTATTTCCGGTTAAGATTGTACCCAGCATTTTAACGAAAATATACATTAAGGTGTATTTGCATTATTAATTAAGAGCGCCCTTGATTTTGACAATACTTATAAGAGACGCCTTAGTTTAGACAAGGTTATAAAAAACAGTTGAGTTCGCTTAGAACCATCGTTGCAAGGAGGAGTAAACCGAATTCCCTTCAAAACAGTCATTAATGTATCTGTTAATTCATATAATAAAAAGAGCTTATCCATGCAGATTATCCATTTGAGATAGATAATCCAGTAAAGATAAGCTCTTTAATATCATCTGTTTTTATTCAACAGGTGACAATTCACTTTCTGTCACCCATTTATGATTTTCTACTTTTTCTCCAGTTGTTGTTGTGAAGTCAAGCATATATACAGTAGTGTCTTCAGCAGATTCTATCACAGCGGTTGCACCATCCATGCCTTTCATGTGATCCGCATCCAAGGTCACTTCAGTGCCAGGCTCCAGTGGTGCTTCTCCTGGACCTTCCAATTCTTCATGGATGACCCATTTATGATTCTCCACTGGGTCTCCACCAGTTGTAGGGTAATAAGTGACACTATAAGCAACAGTATCAAATGCGCCTGCAATTGTTGCTTCAGAGCCATACATACCTGGCATATGATCGGCTTTGATAATGGCTTGGCTACCCACTTCATAAGTTGGATCTTCTGCTTCCTCCAGACCGTCAGGGACTACACCAGTGCTGGACATCTGTTCAGCAAAAATGGATTGAATCGTTTCTTTCACTTCTAAAATACTGGTGCGTATATCATTAATTTCTGCTTCAGTCTCTTCAATGGATGCATCCTGGTTTTCCATTTTTTTGGTCACAGCATCCAAATGGTTGTCAGCGGCGTTTAAGCGATTCAGCAGAGATTCCAGCTTGTCCAGATACTCTTTATAGAGCTGTACTTCATCAACTGTTATAGGAGGGCCTTCGATAGATCCTTCGATTGCCTCCAGCTCAGATTGGATAGCGTCCGTTTTCTTCTCAACCTTATCCAGTCTCTTTTCAACCTTTGCTTCCCCCTGTGCTTGTCCATTGGCTTGGGGAGCTGCGTTGATGGAATCTGCCGAAACTTGTCCTGCTGAGAAACTGATTCCAGTAACGGTTGCGAGTGTGACGACTATTTTTGTAAATCTGTTATTCATTTTACATTCCTCCCTGGTATTTTTTCTAAGAGATATTTACCTTAAATGATACAAGCAATCCAATGCCTTCTAATCATTTTAAATTTCTATTGATTCACCTTCCTGAAAAAGCATCACCCCCTTTTGTAACTGTGATACTCTTCCCTTTTAGAAGAACACGCATGGCTCGAGATTAAAAATGCTTTAATGCGCATGCCCTTCTTCCCCATCATTACGGTGTTTAAGAAATACATACTCCCCTATGAAGATGATGATAATGAAAATGATGGAGACGACAACAATCAGCCAGTCATTCATCAGTTTGACCCACATAAAAGCTGCCAGTACAATTCCATCAAGTATGAATGCGGTCATGACAATGACTGGATTTGCATCCACCTTATCCCTCAGATGTTTAAATACACCCCAATGCACAATCATATCCATCACAAGATACAATATGGCCCCGACTGAGGCGATACGACTGAGGTCGAAAATGACGGCCAGTACCATCGCAAGTACAATTGTGTATACCAGCGTATGCTTTTGAATCCGTCCTGGCATGCCAAAGTGCTTATGTGGAATCAGCTTCATATCTGTCAGCATGGCAAGCATGCGTGACACCGCAAAGACACTGGCAATAATACCGGATACTGTTGCGATGATCGCAATGCCGACGGTAAACCATACAGCGTAGTTTCCAAATGCTGGCCTTGCGGCTTCTGCAAGCGAGTAGTCTCTGGCTGCAATGATTTCGTTTAACGGCAGATTGCTGGATACCGCCCATGCAACCAGCAGATACACAAAAAGACTGATGGAAATGGATGCGACAATCGCCCGGCCGATATTCTTATGGGGTTTAACGATTTCAGAGCCACTGTTAGTGATCGTCGTAAACCCTTTGAACGATAGGATGGTGAGTGCCACAGCTGCAATCATGCTGGTAATAGTTGCGTCTTCCGTACTTCCACTGCCCTCTGCGGGTGTAATGGAAAAACCGGCGACCCATAACCCGCCCATCGCAAAGACGACAAGTCCAATTATTTTAAGCAGGGACACAATCGAAGTAAACGTCTGAATGAAACTGTTGCCAGAAATATTAACCAGGAATGCAAAGAGCAAAAGACCAACAGCGAGCACAGGCACCAGGTAGCTGGTTGCATCCATATTGAAAATCTGCAACGTATAGGTACCGAAAGTACGGGCCACGAGACTCTGGTTGATGACCATGGATACGGCCATCAGCATCGCTGCAGAAGCAGTGACGGTACCCTGACCATACGCTTTTGCCAAAAACATGCCGATACCCCCTGCTGAAGGATATTCATTGCTCATCTTGACATAGGAATACGCACTGAATCCAGTTACAATCCCTCCGACGACAAACATGATCGGGAACCACATGCCGGCAAGTGCGGCAACCTGACCCAGCAATGCAAATATTCCGGCACTGATCATAACCCCTGTCCCAAGACCGATCGCACCAGTCAGAGATAAGCTGTCTTTTTTATATTCGCTCATTAGTATCACCTCAGAAATAATAGTCTCTAAAACATATGCCCATGGTTTGTGCAGTTAGTGTGCAGTTTTTAAAATATTTCAAATTAATTTTAGCAATGTGCTCAAAATCTACATTTTTAAGCAATCGATAATATGAGAAAGCTACTTTCTAATCCACTTGTAGCCCACGCCCCACACCGTGTGAAAGTAATCATCGATAGGAAAGCCGACTTCCCGAATTTTTTCCCGCATATTTCTAACATGGGAATCCACAGTACGTCCTTCCGTTTCAGAATGCATGCCCCACACTAAATCAATCAATTGATTTCTAGAAAATACCCTTCCTGGATTTTTCATGAGTAATCCAATGATTGCAAATTCTTTTGGTGTTAATTTTACAAGCTGTTTTTTATAGGATAGTTCAAATTGATCTTCGTCCCATAACAGTCTTTCGACTTCAATCCGGTTGACAGGTCTTGTTCTTCTTAGTAATGCATCCATTCTTGCAACCAATTCTTCTTCATTAAAAGGTTTTGTTATATAGTCATCTGCACCCAGCTTGAGTCCTTTTACAATATCTTCTTTCTGCTCACGTGCAGTCACCATGATAATAGGTACATCTGAGTATTGCCGTATTTCTCTGCATACTTCCCATCCATTCATTTCAGGCATCATGATATCCAGTAGAATAAGATCAAACTTCTCTTCTTTAACAAACTTAAGCCCTGCTTTTGCACCTACTGCTTTTCGACAAAAATAAGGGTAAGGTTTCAAGTATAATGTCAACAGTTCGAGCATTCTCTCTTCATCATCGATTAACAGCACTTTATTCATTTACATTCTCCTTCTTTAAAGATATGACGAAAACAGTCCCCTTGCCGAGTGTACTTTCTACTCCAATCTCGCCACCATGCAACTCCACAATTTCTTTAGCGATTGTCAGCCCGAGACCAGACCCTCCGCTTACCCGGGATCTAGACTTTTCAGAACGATACAGTCGATCGAATATAAAGGGTATATCTTCTTCTGGGATTCCTTCTCCTGTATCTGAAATAGTTGTTAAAATTTCATTTTTATTTTGAATAACTTCCATTGTGATATGACCTTTCTCGGGAGTATACTTTATTGCATTATCTAATATATTCAATATAACTTGTTGAATTCTTTCGGGATCTGCCATAACAACCAAGTTGTCCGGACAATGAAAGAAAAGCTCTATCTTTTTTTCATTGAGCGCTGGACGGATTCGTGCTAAAACCGTCTCAATCAAAGCGCTAAATACTACCCTCTCTTTTGTGATGGCAAATTCATTATGATCGACTTTAGCTAATTCAAACAGATTTTTTATCAGGTCTGCTAAATGCTCTGTTTCTTCCTGAATGATTTTAATGTATCTATTCCTGTCCGTCGTGGATATTTCTTTTCTGCTAATAATATCCGTATACCCTTTCATATAGGTTAAAGGTGTTCGTAGCTCATGCGATATACTCCCTAAAAATTCATTTCTCTCGTTTTTTAAACGTTCCAGATCTTGCGACAGCAAAGTAATCGAAGTCGCCAAATCTCCAAGCTCATCTTTTCGATGTGTATACAATTCCACGTTATGATTGCCTCTACTTAATTGTTCTGTCGCTTTTTTCATCCTCAATACCGGTTGGGTAATAACTCTGGAAAGAATAAACACCGTTATAACAGTCAGAAGTAAAGTCAATAGACCCACAAGCCAAAACTTATGGCTGAGATGATCAATAATCCGTTCGATGCTATCACTTTCAGCAAACATAAAAACATGCCCGCTATGAGTTTCGTTAAAAGTTAGGGGGCTGTCTGTAGAGACATATTTTTCTTCTGACCAATTTGATTTCAGGATAACTCCTTCTTGTGGTATTTCACCATAATCAGTATGTTCAATAACAGTTATCATTTCTGGTTCAACCGGATCAGAATTGGTGATTATCTCTCCATTCTCATCTGTTATCACCACAATAAAATCTGATTCTGACTCCATAATCGCAACATGTTCCAATGTCGTGGTTGTATAGTTTTCTTCCAATACGTCTCTGTGTGTATTCCCCCGGGCCAATAAATCCCCCATCACTTCCTCCACACGATCAGCGACCAGATTTGTATATAGGATATAGAATAATATGATTTCAATAATAAGAATCACCAGAAAAAACAAAAGTCCGATTTTTAAAGTTAATTTATTGAACATAAAAGCCTCCTCAGTTTTCTGCAACAACATAAATCGTAATAGATCATCTTATCATTTTGTTCATTAGTCATATTATATAGAAAAGTAGTATTTTTATTATGAATAATTCAGCTTATTTTACTTTGCCCACAACTAAAATTTTCTTCCACTGTTCTTATGAGCCGTCATTAGACACATAACTATTTCTGTTTATAGTCTAGATTGCTAACTCATCTTCATTCTGCGGATTGATTGCAACATACAAAATACCATCATCTTTCATTTCCGGTATACTAACGATTGTTTCATCAGCACTTTTAACATCTCTTTTGATGAGTGGCGCCTTTCCATCATGTGTTGCATAATAAAAGTCTTCTCCATAGAAATAAACAGTTGTACCTGCTTGACTCGAATATGCAAACCTCTTAAATTCATCTCCATCATCTTCTGATGAGAATTATTCCAGTGGAGGTAGCAGCTGCAACGAAGTTTGATTTTGAAGGATGTATGACTAAGTATAACACCTCACCATCAAGACCTTTTACATGGACTCGTTCCCAAGTTTTCCTCTCGTCAGCACTTTTTTAAAATCTTTTATTTAATTGGGAATTGATCTTAGGATTCAATAGAAAAATATCATGGCTATTATATCCTACTGCAACAACACGGTAATCTGTCTCTCCTTCAAATTTAATATGCTCCAAAGTTCTACCACCGTCAAAACTGCGTTGAATGCCAAATGGATTCGGAATATCCGAATCTCTTCCTGGCTGGCCGAAAGTATAAAAGCCTTCATCTACTACCTTAAATCTCATATAATCATTATAATTATTATAATTGCTAATAGTTTTATACAATTCATTATCACGAAATATCTTCAACCCACCATGAGTTGCAAAATATAATCCATCATTTTCGCCTGAGAATCCTATTCCATGATTATATCCACCACTCTCTTTATATATTTTATTATTTAAATATCGATTTTCCGTGCAGATTTGAGTGAAGTGATGAGATACCAGTCATGGTAGATAAACGTTTAAATTAAAAGGCAATATATATAGGCGATAACATTATTCTTGTCTAAATACATTCAATTTTCATTGAATCTGCACGTAAACTGCAAATATTATGGGTAGAGTTCTCAGTAGAACTAATAAAATGGAGGGCATATACATGGTAAAAAATAAAATATTATTAGGGTTTCTTTCGATATTCACTGTATCTTTACTGGCTGCGTGTGGTAACGGGGAGACTCAGCCTAATGAAAATGAAGAAAGTCAAAGCACTGAAACAGAGTCTAGCTCCGAAGAAGAGATGGACATGGAATCAGATTCCGGCGGTCATATGGAACATTCAGCCGATGAGATGTCCAGTTCGGGTGAAGTGCCTGAAGATTTGAAAGAAGCAGAAAATCCAACTTATGAAGTCGGAAGTCGGACAATTATTGAAGCAGAGCACATGCAAGGTATGGATGGTGCTGAAGCAACAATTTCCGGTGCTTTTGACACGACTGTCTATACTGTCTCATACACACCTACGAATGGTGGAGATCCTGTCGAAGATCATAAATGGGTCATCCATGAAGAATTGGAAGAGCCTGGAGAGGCACCCCTTGAACCAGGTGATGAAACTGTAATGAACGCCTCACACATGGAGGGCATGGAAGGTGCAACGGCCACGATTGACTCAGCTGAAGAGACCACTGTCTATATGGTAGATTTTGTTACAACAGATACTGAAGAAGAAGTGCAGAATCATAAGTGGGTTACAGAAAGTGAACTGGTACCTGTGGAATAAATTAGTGAATAGTAATATAGGATAAAAGCATGGATTCCTGATTACAAAGAAAAAATCCGGCAAATCTTGAATTAAGATTTGCCGGATTTTTTATCTTGGTCTCTTTCTACAATTATTATATAGAATCAATATGACATAAAAAGATGATACTCTAAATTCTTAAAATCTTTTGTCATTAACTAGCTGCAGCATGAACACGCAGAACCATCTTCTTTATCAATATCCTCTTTAATCTCGTAGCCGGTATTTTGAATAGCACCTTTGATGTCTGCCAAATTAATTGTACTGTCATTAAATGTTACATCTACTTTACCTTCAGGAATTTGAGCTTTGACTGATTCAACGCCATTTAATTGACTGACACTTCCCTCAACTTTATTAACGCAAGCCCCACATGACATTCCTTCTACATTAAGTGTTACTTTTGACATATAAATTCCTCCTTAAAATTTAATTAGATTACGCTATACAATAATTTCATCATACCCCAGGCAGGTATTTTATATTTTCTCTATTTTTTTATTTAACCAATCAATTATCTTACTTAATTCATTGTATCTACTGCTGATTAACAGTTACATTGACCTGGAACACAATTACATGGCACTACGTCAACTGCATCCTCTTTTTTCATCTCTAACACTTTTTCCAACTCTTCTATATCTATATAGCTTAATGTTGATTTTGAAATTAAATCTGCAATAATTTTTCCAATGTCTTTATTACATATATTATCGAAAGTTTGTTCAAGTGTACTTTTGAGAAAGTCACTTTCTTTTAAATTAGTTGAATAAATGTATTTGTTGCCGTCCTTTTCTGTGTTTAATACGCCTTTATCAACAAGTCTCCCAATAAGTGTTTTGGTCGTGGCCGGTTTCCAATTCTTTTTATTTTCTATAATATCTCTAATATCTTTACTCGTAGTTTTGTTTTGTGCCCAAACGATCCGCATCACTTCCCATTCGGAATCTGTGATATTTGAATCAATTGCTTTGGTCATATTTTCACCTCTAATTTTTTCAAGTATTTTTAAGATGTCTTTCATATTTCATACAGTAAAGAATTAAAATACCGACTATCCTTAAGTAAGGATTTGTCGGCATTTATTTTATTCTACTTCAAATCTATGAAGTAACTGCGCATTGATTGCAACGATGATTGTACTGAGACTCATCAAAATCGCACCTACAGCCGGACTGAGTATTATCCCCCAAGGCGCCAGTACTCCTGCTGCCAATGGGAGAGCAATCACGTTATATCCGGTTGCCCAAATCAGATTCTGTACCAGTTTATTATATGTTTTTTTAGATAGGCTGAATATTGCAAGAATATCTTTCGGATTACTGTCAACGAGAACGATGTCTGCACTATCCATCGCGATATCTGTGCCTGCACCCACTGCGATACCAACATCTGCTTTAGTCAATGCCGGTGCGTCATTGATTCCGTCACCTGTCATTGCAACAACCAAACCACGTTCTTGGATTTCTGTCACTTTATCTGCTTTCTCATTGGGCATTACTTCAGCATAGACTTCATCAATCCCAATTTGTTCTGCGACATAATTTGCGACTTTTTGGTTATCTCCGGTCAACATTATAGCTTTAATATTTCTCTTATGCAGCTGTTCTATTGTCTGCTTAGAACTTTCCTTAATCTTATCTGCCAGTGCAATGGCACCTGCTAATTCTTCGTTTACCAAAAGAAAAACTACCGTCTTACCTTGTTCTGACCATTTATTAAAGTTCTTATCGTCAAAATCTATTTTTTGTTTACGTACATATCCCGGACTCACTACTTTGACTTGTTTATCATCAATCGTCCCTTCAATTCCTACACCAGTAATTGAATTGAAATTTGACATTTCAAGCAATTCAAGTTCTTTTAACTTGGCTTCATTGAGTATACCTCTCGCAATAGGGTGTTCCGAGTCATTTTCTATTGTTGCTGCATAACTTAAAAGGATATTTTCGTCAATATTATTGAAAGTCTGTATATCTGTAACACCAAATTTACCCTCAGTCAAAGTACCCGTCTTATCGAAGATCACAGCGTTAATTTTACGAGCCTTTTCAAACTGTGGACGTTTTCGAATTAACAAACCGTGCTTTGCAGCAAGTGATGTAGATACTGAAATAACCAACGGTGCTGCCAGACCTAAAGCATGAGGACAAGCAATAACCAAAACTGTTACCAATCTCATGATAGCAGTATCTATAGTTGCTCCAATACTTATCCAAACGATAAATGTGATAATACCGGCAGCTAAAGCGATATAGAATAACCATTTAGCTGCTTTATTAGTTACATCCTGAGTTTTCGATTTAGTACGTTGTGATTCTCTAACCATATCTATAACTTGTGTCAGATAAGATTCATTCATCAGTTTCTCTACTTCAATAGTGAGAGAACCTTCTCTGTTTATTGAACCTCCAATGACCTCGTCATCAACGGATTTTCCAACTGGAACAGATTCACCCGTTAACATTGATTCATCAACTTGCGACTTTCCTTTAACGATTTTACCATCCAGCGGCATTTTTTCTCCGGGTTTTACTAATAGTAAATCACCCGCTTTAATATCATCAATCTGAACTTCTTCTGTTTCACCATTTTCAGTGATACGGTTTGCCGTATCAGGCATTAATGATGCGAGGGATTCCAGAGCCTTGGAAGCATTGTTAATAGCTCGCATTTCAATCCAATGTCCCAGAAGCATGATTAATACAAGAGTTGCCAGCTCCCAGAAAATTTCTTCCCCATTGAATCCAAAAACAACTGCCATACTATAGAAGTAAGCGACAGAAATCGCCATTGCTATTAATGTCATCATGCCTGGTTCTTTGTTTTTCAATTCATCGTAAGCGCCCTTAATGAATGGCCAACCCCCGTAGAAATAAACGAACGTGGCCAACGCTGCCACAATATAACTATCTCCAGTAAATTGCCAATCCACACCTATGAAATTTTGAATCATCGGAGATAGAAGTACAATTGGAATTGTGAATATCAGGATAATGAAGAATTTATTACGAAAATCTGTCACCATATGCGCATGATGATCGTGTCCGCTATGATTATGGGATTCGTGGCTCTCCTCATGGTTATGATGATTTTCTTCATGCTCAGCATGATTATGATTACCTTCTTTATTCATTTTTTCCCCTCCTACATTATAATACGATTACAACTGTAATCGATTTATTAACTTAAGTTTACGTCTGTAATCGTTATTTGTCAAGCTGTTAATTTACTAAGTTTATTATAAAAAATATATGTGCAGAAACTATCCACTACATGTATTTAAAAACTAAGTAAAAATAAATTAACTGCTACTCTGAGATTTAACATTGAATTAAAAATGCAGATTCCACGACACTAAATAGCATTGGGTAATCTGCATTTAATAATATTATTTAAGCTGTAAATCTGTCAGACAGGTGCTGTCATTCTCAAAAGTTGAAAAATTAGATTCAACTTTTTTTCCATCATAATTAATTTCTAAAGAGTAATTTTTATCTCTTGGCAGCCAAAAATCCAAGAAACCATTCTCAAGGGTAGTCAACTTCTCGTCAACGTGAACTTCTCCATCTTCATCTGTAATTTTTACATCCATCTCTTCATTCATCAGCTCTCCCTGACAACCTGTTAAGCTATGAAATTCACAAGGATGTGTATATGAGATGTATGGTGCAATAGATACAAAAAATTCATCGTCTGGCAAAGTATAGACATTCTCATCTCCACTATCTTTAACAATAAGTGTTTTATCATTTATAGATGCTGATTCTACAATATTACTAGCGCTTAATTCCGAAACCATTTCTTTAATATTTGATTCGTTCGATGCTGAGTCATCACTACAACCTGTTAAAATAAAGATTACGCCCATCAAAACTGGCATTAAATATTTTTTCATCCAGATTCCTCCTTGATATTTAATTTTAACAATAATTTTTAAACAAATTTTATAATAATATATCATTTCTATGAAAGTTATATAAACAAGTCATTTAATGTATTCATAATTAGAAGCCTTGAAAATCTCCAAAGTACGGCTGCAGCCAAATGATAATCTGAGTCAATCCATCAAAATACAGAAGTACACCCATTAATATCATGATGACCCCACCAACTTTCATAATCGTATTCGAGTATTTCAGCATCCAGCGTGTACGAGATACGAAAAAGCTCAATATAAAGAATGGAATTGCAAAGCCCAGACAGTAAATAACCATTAACATTAAAGCATCGTTTGGTGCACTGGCACTCATTGCGAAAATAGCTCCGATAATCGGTCCATTGCACGGCGTCCATCCGGCACCAAAAGCCATACCTATTAAAGTTGAACCTAAAAATCCTGACGGTCTATTTTTGAATTGTATTTTTCTCTCTTTCATCAGGAAATTAAAATTAAGCACACCGGTAATGATAAGCCCAAAGATAATAATCAGGATTGAACCTAGTTGTCTAATCAGGTTCGCATGGTCAATCAATATTCCACCTAAAAAGGCCGTGCCAAACCCTAATGCTATATAGAACAAACTGAATCCCACAAGAAAGAAAATTGTGTGGAATATTGCGCGTGCATTGAATTTTTGATTTTCTACTTCATTATAACTCATTCCTGTTATGTAAGAGATAAAAGCAGGAAATACTGGAAGCACACAAGGTGAGACAAAACTTAAAAAACCAGCTCCAAATGCAAGAAAGAAAGTCATTTCACTACCCAAAATAACACTCCATTCATATTGAGATTTTACGATAATTCGAACGAACTCCTAATATATTTTCTCAGAATTTTTTATATTCTGTTAATAATAAACTATATCTAATCCAATTATGCATATGAATGAAGTCCTGCAACAATTAAGTTTATTGCAATTAAGTTAAACAGTATCAGTATAAACCCGATTACTGCCAACCATGCAGATTTCTCTCCTTCATATCCTCTGTTCAATCTTAGATGCAGGAAAATAGTATAAAACATAAATGTGATAAATGCCCAGGTTTCCTTCGGGTCCCAACCCCAAAACCTGCTCCATGCAATTTGTGCCCAAATCGCTGCGAAAAATATACCACCAAGTGCAAACAACGGAAAACCTATAATTACTGAACGATAACCTATCTCATCCATTAAGTTTAAATCTGCTTTATTTGCAAGTGGTTTGATAATTGCTGACAATCTCCTTCTGAGTATCAGACGAAGGATCCCGTAGATTATCACTCCCAGCATGACAGACCATATTACCGTGTTCAATGATTGAGATTGAATGACTGGCGGTAAATTAATTCCTGAATGGAAATGGTCCGCAGGTTCATATTCATTATTACCTAAGTGTTCCACTGCAATTGCACCTTCAAAATTAATCAAACTTGGCAAATGATAGTCTGCAACTATCGTCTGTCCTCGCTGATCTGTATACATGAATTCATCACTGTAATCAACTGCACCTTTCATGATGAGTGTCGTCGCGATGTAGACCAAAACAATCACCAAACCTGCCATAATCACTTCAAGCATACGCGCCCGCCATGATTTTTCATCATGAGGAATTGCTTTCAGCAGGTAAATCAGTCCTGCCACTGCACTCATGGATAAAATACCGTAAGAAATCGTCACTGTAATGACGTGGATTGCCAACCAGTTACTCTGTAGCGCCGGAATCAGGGGATTAACATCTGTCGAAAACATGCTGCCATAGGCAATGAGAATTAACGCTAACGGAATGACGAATAATCCTAAAATTTTTGTTTTGTAGTAATGATATGTAATTAAGTAACCTAAAATTAACATTATTGAAAAAGTTGCAATGAACTCATACATATTCGAGACAGGTGCATGTCCGGTTGCTGTCCACCTTAATAAGAAATAAGTAATTTCCATAATAAAAGCCACTATAATCATTATAATAGAAATAAATTCTGCGGTTTTCTTATTAGACTTAACACTTAACGCAAGTGGTATAAGAGAAATCAATAAAGTAAAAAAGGCAGCAGTAATCAGCCAGTTACTAATCGATAATAGTGTGGATTCCATATTAATTCCTCCTCATCTCTGTTTATATTTCATTATTATTTTAGCTATCTCTATCTAAAATCTCATCGTATCCGGATTCTCTCAATACAGGATTTATATCTTTCTTTAGTCCAAAATAATTTTTGTTTGTATGCGCACTGATACTGAATCCATCATCAGTATTAACCCATATTCGTCTATGATTAATGTATGAACCAATAAATAGTCCCACTAAAAATATCACAAATCCTGTTGCTATCAATGGCATTGTCAGGTCTTTTTTTAGGGTCAAAACAGTAGCCCAGTGATTTTCATTTTCAACAAATTTTACATTATACTTGTTATTCTCTGTGATATCGGTTGAGTTCATAATTTGAATTAAACTGAGTTCACTAGATTCACTATCGAAAATTTCAAATACAAAAGCAGGGTTTGTAGCTACAGGTGTTTCGGAGATAAGTGCTCCATTCTCATCTATTTCAAGAAAATCTGGAGCATACGCTCTAATATTGACATTCACACCATCTACAACTTCATAATTTTGATGCGGATTATCCAATTCTATTGTGAAAGGTTCCCCAACAGGTTTATCATCATTGTCTTCAAGCTGAAATGTCATGGACTTCATCTGAGAATTATCATAACTTGCCTGATAAATTTCAAATAGATCAAAGCGGTATGGATGATTCACCTGTACACTGTAATCCTCTACCTTCTGTAAATCAGGTGCAGAACCCACTACATCCATATTTTCATTCTCATAAAAGCTAAAATCCGTCTGATAGTTGCTGACGACAGTCTCATTTATATTCTCTAGTGTATTATCATAGACCGTCCCGGATTCTTCATCGTATATATCTATGGTAAATTTATTGTTCTTCACATAATATTTACCATTTGTTTCAGGTACTTGAACCGTTTCACCTTCAGTAATGTAGATCAATTCATCTACATACATACCAGGAAAAAATCTCAACATACTACCAAATAATAGAAGAATTAAACCAAAATGATTTATGTAAGGGCCCCATCTGGATAGTTTTCCTTTTTCAAATAGATAGTGATTGTCGTCTTCTTTTACTTTATAACCTTTTTTCTTTAAGCCCTCGACGACATCTGCAGTATTATGGGAACTTCCCTGATGTAAATTCAAGCGTTGTCTCTTATAAAAAGACGGGTGTTTTTTAGCCCGCTGATTTTTTAAAGACTTGAACAACGGTATACCCCTGTCGATACTTGCTGCGATGAGCGAAAGTGCAAGCAAACCAATTAGTATGATGAACCACCAGGAAGAATATAAATTATGAAATCCCAGTTCAATATAAATTTTTCCTAAAGTACCGTAATTCTCTGTATAGTATTGTTGTGGATTGGCCCCCACTGGTATAAAATACTCCTGAGGAAAAATCGTTCCTATAGACGAAGCAATAGTGATGATTGCTATGATCGTTACTCCGACTTTTATTGAAGTAAAGAAAATCCAAATTTTATCAAAAATACTTTTAGAACGGGTTTTCGAACGAATTGCACTGCCATCATAGCGCATCAAATCTTTTATTTTATTTTTATCGTAATCATTATTTATCATTTTCCCGCACGACTGGCATAATTGTGTCCCCGGGGGATTGACATAATTGCAGGATTCACATGTTATCTTCCTAGATTCCATTAAAGCTCACCCTATTCAGAAGTAGATTGTTCCACAAAGCTGTAAATATCGTCTACAGTTAACTGATATTCTTTCTTATCCACGACAATACCGTTTTTATTGATTGCTATTGTCGTCGGCAGTGGTCCGACTTGATAAGCTTTAGTCACATCTCTGTTTCGATCCAATGCGATTGGAAAATCAAGTTTTTCATCTAAGCTGGATAAGAACTGATTAATCTGCTGCTCATCCTCCGAAACATTTATTGCAATGATTTCATAATCATCATGTCCCTCATTATAAATTCGGTTCATATCAGGCATTTCTTCACGACACGGTTTACACCAAGTCCCCCAGAAATTCAAAATAACACCTTTTTCTAAATTGACATCTGATAATTGTATTGGACCACCTTTCAACGTCTCTAGTTGAAAATCTATTGCTTCATCCCCTACTTGTACAGTTTTTTTATCAGAAGTTAAATTGAACCACAAAGTGACCCCTAATAAAATAATGATACTTAGTATAATACTTACTCTAAGAATACTTCTTGTTGTTTTTTTCATAATATTACACCTCCTGTAACGATTCCTTTCATCGAACAAATCATGCATTTTTGGTTGGCTTTGAAAGATAATTTTTGTTAAAAATAAAAGTTCATTCTCACACCAATCTAAGTACAAACTTTAACTGTTAAGAAAAATTCACTCCTAATTATTTAGCTTAAGCTAAATTTTCAAAGAAACTGTGCAGTTTCTTAGTATTTAATGTGACATTTCATATCATTAAGAGATTTTATTGGAACTCGAGAATTAGACTAATAAAATTAGCAGTTATAAGAAGTTCTCTTTACTCTTCAAATAGAACAATATTAGTCTTTAACTCGCATCAGTCTTATGTCATTCAATGTTATTAGTAATCTTTCACCTATGCTAGGATGTATAGCAATACACAATACCACATTAACTGAGAATTTGATTATAATAATCAAATTCTCAGTTAATGTGGTATGCAAAAAAATCTATAAATATATTTTTAATAATGTATGTTTTGAGCAGGCTCTAATCATACACGTTACGCCTGAAAATCGAATTTAATCTACGAAAGAATTAAGCATCACTATTTTTGTAATAACCGCAGCATAAGATGATACGCTGAGAATTATCATAAGTAGTGTGTTAGAAATAATCTAAGAATCTTTAAGTGGGAATGCTGCTTATATTTCAAAGGAGATTTTAATATGATTGAATCTGAGTTATATCATCTTAATAGAGAGAACCGGCAGAGCGGTCAGTATCTAAAGGTTCTTCATCTGGAGCTTAAAGAGTTTGATCAATCAGGAAAAATTTATAGAAAATAAGACTTGCCAAAAAAATCTTATAGACTCCAGCGAATATGAAATTATGGACTTTATGTTTCAGGATCTTTCGACAGAGAGTAGATTATGTACGTATATACTTCATAATAAAACAACAAATAAAGTAAGTCACCTTAGTTCAGTTTGGATTAAGTATGGGGATGATTGGAAGTTATTTTTCCATCAAGGTACAAGTACAAGCAGATAAAAATTTATAATACGCTCGGCATAATCACCAGTGAACTGTTTATGTCGAGGAAAGTTTTAAGTAGAGAAGCAATCGAATTAAACTCAAAAAGGAAATTGGAATTAAAATTATAAGATGCTAGTATTTTTGTTTTTTTAATCACTTCTTCGTTTGTCAAAATAAGCTAGACAGCCTGCCTACATCCATGTAACTCATAAATGCTTCCAGCGGTGTCTGGTAGTTCAAAGACTTTCTGGGTATGTGGTTTCTCTTGGAGGCTACTGAAGCAACCATCCTCTGATCCACTGTGTTGAAATCCATATGCTTGGGCAGGCCGTCTTTCCGAAGCAGTCCATTGGAATGTTCATTCAATCCTCTTTGGGAAGGCGTGCCCGGGTCGGCAAAGTAAATATCAATATCATTTCGGTTGCTCATTGACTGCCAATTTGAGAATTCCTTACCACAGTCGAAAGTAATGGATTTGAACACATTTCTGGGGATCTGAT
>NZ_JCANUC010000032.1:0-17795 GCF_059568765.1 Lacicoccus kunmingensis DSM 17847
TTGGTTCCATGATAAATGACTTTGCACCTGATTTCGACAAAAATGGGTATAAACCCTTTAATATCAGGGAAATTTTAATATTCAGTAGCCCCTACATATAGATTCTCCGGTTTACTATTTGTAATGGTGAAGCCCTGCTTTTCATCAGAATTTTTCACAATCTGTTTAAAGCGCTTTTCAGGATTTGTACCCTGCTTATCCATACCGACAACCTCTTTATTTTTTGCCCATAAAAACACTGCATTATCATTATCATTATGATTCTGTTGAATGCTTACGGCGCTCAACAAAAACTATTTTATTCTACTGTAAACTTTAATGATATCAGGTTAGTATAGATTGGGAGTTTTTTACTACGTATTTCTAATAAAGATAGTTATAGTATAAAAATTTTGAATTATATAGAGTTTTGACTTTCATGAATAACTTTATAAATTGTGGATCTGGATACTCCAACCATCTTAGCAATCTCCTCCCCAGAATAGTTTCTACTATTATATAGTGATTTTATCATCTCTTTCTTCTGATTAGGTATCGCAGGTCGTCCTCCCACTCTCCCTCTTGATCGTGCTGATTCAAGTCCTTTCTTAGTACGTTCACTTAATAAATTAGCTTCTAATTCTGCAAAAGCACTCATCATAGTAAAAAACATTTTACCCATCGCATCTTTTGTACTAATATCCATATCTATAATTTGCAGATTAATATTTTCATTATCTAAATAGAGAGATAGCTCGATTAACTGCTTAGTCGTTCTACCTAAGCGGTCTAATTTTGTAATGACTAACGTATCACCTTCTCTCATATAATCTAAACAATTATCTAACTCTGTACGTTTGTATTTCCTTCCACTTACTTTCTCTGAAAATATACGTTCACAACCATGTGCTTTCAGTACATCAATTTGACTATCTAGTTTTTAATCTTTTGTACTTACTCTTGCCATACACAACTCACCTTCTTATATTTAAAAGCTTATAAATGATTGCACACTGTACATAAACTCATATAGATTTACAATATATAAACATAGATAAAAACACAAGTAAAAGCACAAATAAGCAATAAAAATAGCCCTTTTTTGAAAAGAGCTATTTTGTCTTTTAAACGGTCGTTTAATGGATAACACAAAAGATAGCCTGCACTTTGAAAAGGTGCAGGGTTTATTCTTTCAAAATGAAGTCACAATAATAAGAGATTCTCAAAAAAGATTAGTATATTGACGTGTCGTTTGTACCTATTTGACGCTTACGATGAAAGCAATATTATTGATGATCGGTATTTTTCTTCTGCTCATTGTTTCATTCGTAATAATTTGATTCATGACCGCGGATCGTGTCGGAGGTGCGGAAGCGTGGTTGCCGGAAAACGGCATTGAATATGTAGGAACAGACAGAGATGCAGTCTATAGCCAGATGTTCATTTAAATAAATTTAAGATAGCATAGATTTCTTGAAGAAGAACCTTTGACTATAAGTGAATATTTATAAAGGTAAAAGAAGAGCCTATCACCAGTGTTATTACTTTTTATAGGCTTTGTGATTACTGCCAAGCGAACGTACCAGCTCTGCCATCTTTCTTACCACCAAATGACAAGGAATGTACCAACTCTTGCCAGTTAGTTTACCACTGCCTCCGATATAATTAATGCGCACACCCATGGGTATGACATTTTATATCGGAGGTAGTGTGAAAAGAATTTATAGGTATAGTTTAAAAAAGACACGCTAAATAAACAATCGAATAATATATTTTTCGTATCATTGAATCGTCAGTCTATTACTTGATAATCAGGCATCATACCCTCTAGGTTGGTCTTAATGATCGTAGCAATGAGAAAAAATTTGTGAACATCGATGCCACAACAAATAGATATACAACACGCAAAATCAGGACTCCTATCAATAAGGATAAAAGGAGACATTGACTGTATTTACCAAGCAACTAACAATCGTTAATCCAATGATTAGTGTACGGTCTTAAAGAACCACTTATTTATGCTTGAACAGGTAAATGTTATCACTGTTTTTTATACTGGTTTAAACTCAGTAATAAGAGCAGTCCCCAACTCCTTCTGCCGTGCTTTGTAGCCTATCTCCTTAGTGTCATTTTACTACATTAATGGTGTCCGTTCACCTTTTAATTACTATTTGTGCCGTGCAGGCGGAGCGCGACACGGAATGGAGTTTTTTATGATTGACTATTAGGATGGAGCATGAAATTAACTGTCTAAGATTGATGAAATTCTACATCATATTTATAGAAGTATCAATTTGCTGGGAATTATTCTATCACTAAAACTTTATCAAAATTTATGTAGGTAACTATAGGTGAGTATTTACTGAATCAAAACGAATTATATTTAGATAAAGCATCTTTATCCGCAATTAGAGTTAGATTTTTATGTTTTTTTAAAATTGATGCTGGTAAATCTTCAGTTATTTCTTCTCTTAAAAATTTAGATAATACCTCAGCTTTATTTTCTCCAGTGACAAGTAATAGAACTTCTTTACTCTCCATAATAGTTTTAATACCCATAGAAATTGCTTGCTTAGGTACGTCTTCAATTGAACTAAAAAATCTAGAATTTGATTCAATGGTTGTAGTATGCAAATCTACAACGCGTGTAACACTTGTAAAAGATGTGCCTGGCTCATTGAATCCTATATGCCCGTTGACACCTATACCTAATATTTGAAGGTCTATATTGTTTGCTTTCATTATCTTTTCTTCATAATCCTCACATTCCTGTTGTAAATTATTAGCTAATCCATTAGGAAGGTTGATGTTTCTGTCTAAAATGTCTACTAAACTGAATAAGTTAGTGTTCATATAATAATAATAACTATTCGGATCATCTTTTTCTACCCCAACATACTCATCTAAATTAAATGATTTCACGTTTTTAAAAGACACTTCATTGTTATTAAATTTTTCAACTAATTGCTTATAAAGCCCTTCAGGTGTATAACCTGTTGCAAATCCCATTACAGGATAATCAATCTGATTAATTTTTTTTACCACTAAATTACATGCTATACTGCTCATTTCTTCATAATTTTTGACGGTAATAATTTTCATATTAACCAACTCCTAATACAATATGAGTAAATAGTGTTAAGCAAAAACATAAAGTATTATAACTATCCTGTTAAAATAATAAAGATGGTGTTTGACATATTAAAACTTAGAATATTATAAGTTAACTATGCAAATACTTAATCTATTGAATTTTCGAATAATTTTCTAGCCCTTGCTGCTATCTAATATACTATTCATTAGTAACCTTACTATTTTTTATGATAGTAATAAATTTCTCAGCTTTTTTTGTAATACTTTCGTAATCACTTTGAGAAGCACCACCAATTAACGAACTGCCAACTCCTACCGCAAAAGCCCCTGATTTAATCCACTTTTCTACATTTTCAAGATTTACTCCACCAGTAGGCATTAATTTTGCTTGTGGGAGAGGTCCTTTTATAGATTTTAACATTTGTAGCCCGCTAATTTCACCTGGGAATAATTTAATAATATCAGCACCTGACTCCATACTTTCTACAACTTCTTTAACAGTCATTGCTCCTGGCATACATGGTATTCGATAACGATTACATAATCGGACTGTTTGAGAATCAAAATATGGTGAAACAATAAATTGAGCACCTGATAAAATCGCAATTCGTGCCGTTTCTGAATCCATTACTGTCCCTGCACCAAGGACAATCCCTGTCCCACTATATAGTTCGGATAGTTTTTCAAGTATTCGATTGGCTTTAGGTATTGTAAATGTAATCTCCAATGTTTTTATTCCACCATTGACACAAGCTTCTGCTATTTTTAAAGCATGATCCTCACTGTCTGCTCTTATTACAGCAACTATACCACTATCACCTATATTTTTAATTATTTCTTCTTTATCTATCATATAATGATTCAACTCCTATCAAAAAAGTCATTTACTAAATTTTCACTTGCCATGATGCCCATATTATCTATCGCTTGTACTGTGGAAGCTGATGCATGTGATCCTATTACAATATTATCTAGTTTTAAAAGCTCGACATTATCGGGTGGTTCATTTTCAAATACATCAATTCCAGCTCCCCAAATTTTATTTTCTTTTAACGCTTTAAATAATGCTTCTTCGTTGATTAATCCACCTCTGGCAGTATTAATTATAACTGCGGTAGACTTCATTTGTTTAAACTGATTATTATCAATAATATACTTAGTATGATTGTTCAAAGGTAAGTGTAGACTGATGAAATCAGCATATTTAAAAATTTCATCTATATTATCTACGAATGTCACATTACTTTCTTTTGCAAATTTATCATCTTTATTTAAATCAAATGCCAGTACATTCATATTAAACCCTTTTGCACGGGCAACAACCTTCTTACCAATATTCCCCAAACCAATTAAGCCTAAAGTTTTATTATTAACATCTATAGTTGTAATTTTATCCCACTGCATATTACGACATTCCCTATCTATCTGAGAAACTTTTCTTGCGGTTGCTAGCATTAAAGCAAACGTATAATCTGCCACCGCATCTGCATTAGCATTTAATGTTATAGAAACTGGAATATTGTTTTTTTTAGCAAAATCAATGTCTATATTGTCTATTCCGACGCCATATTTAGCTATAACTTTAAGCTTTTTGGCATTCTGCAAAACATTTTTATTTAATGGGTCGACCCCAATAATTACACCATCAACGTCTTTTATTTGTTCTATAATTTGTTCTTCTGTCATAATCTCTGAGTATGGATTTCTAATGACTTCAAAACCTTGGCTTTCAAGTATTTTAAATGGATTATCACTGTGTTTTCCAAATGATCTAGGAGTAACTAAAATTTTATACGTCATAAGGTTAACTATCCCCTCTAGTTGAACTTTTATTATTTTGTGTTTTTGAAAAATCATGTGCAATTCTTTCTAATTCATCAAAATGATTCTCTATTTCAATTTGAAATACTTCTGCTATAACCTGAGTCCAGCCATGTATAAAATAAACCCAGCCATCTTCAACATGTAAATTTGCAGAATTCTTTTGGACTAAAGCCTGATTCATAAAAGTAAGTTCCCCGCGGTAATTCAGCTCCCATATAATACCTCCTGTAGGAAACTCAGCTCTATCTGTTATTGGAGAACCAGGTCGATCTTTCCCTAGGCCAGTAGCATTAATTACCATTGAAGATTCACTTAAATTGTTCAATATCTTATCATTATCCTCTGGTGTTGGACAATGTTTGTATTCAAAAATTGTAGAAGTATCGATTTTACTTAGAATACGTTCAGCAGATATTAAACGTTCTTGACTACGATTACTAATAATGATTTTGTGGGGTATATTATCTCCATGCTTTTCGTCAGTTAAATACGAAGATATTGCTAAAGCACTCCCACCAGCTCCCATGATAAATACCTCATTATCTCTTCCCCAATAATTATTAGGTACAAATGATTCTATTGCTAACCCACTTGTAATAGGGTCCTTTGCATATCCTTCAAGTGAATTTTCTGTTTTTGAAATTGAAGAAATTTCATTTAACATTGAAGCATGAGGATCCAAGTAATCGAAATAGTCTTTTGAAGCATTAAACAAATCAATTTTATGGGTAGTAACTAAAGCCCCTTTTGAATTTGGATCATTCTTAATAAAATTTACAACCTCTTGGTATACTTCATCATTGGCATGAATATCTATATCAATACCCTTTAAAACCGTATTTTTGAGACCTAAAGCATCTGCCCATAATGGAAACAATTTCATTATAGAAGATTTTTTAGTTGTAACCCCTATAAAATACATTGTTGGTTGAGTCGCCTTATTTAATACTGTCATTATTTTCATCCTTTTATAGTGTTTTAGAAAAAGCTATTCTTGGGTTATGAACTAAAAATTTATCTATTATATTTTTTTCTATACCATGTTGCTTTAATATGGGGATAAAAGTTTTTTTAATATAATCTAGGCCAATCACTCCCCCGTAACTTTTCAGTCTATTTCTAGTAGTATCTAAACCTAGAAGTATTTGATCTTCTAGGCCCCATTCTAATAATTGAATTATCATTTTCACTTCATCTTCATTAGTGTGATATTTAAATCTACCAATAGTATCATATTCTAAAAACACACCAAGTTTTCCAATTTCTTTTTGTTTGTTAATTTCTTCTTTTTTCTTATCCAAGTGACAGATGATTATGTTTCCTGGTTTAACCCCAAGATTTAAAAAATATTTAGCTAAAAACAAACCTTGTTCACAGCTTTCTGTGTGACACATTATCGGTGCACCAGTAACTTTACTTGCTTCAGCCGCTGCATAGTATAAATTTTTATCCGTGTCTTGCAGTCGATCATCATCAATAGCCACTTTTATCAGTCCTGCAAGATAAGGTATGCTTTTTTTAGGTTCATTATTATCTGTATCGATAAACATGCCTTTTTCTAACTCATGAACGAATATATCTTTCAATTTATTTTTGGGATAAGATTTTATCCAGTGTTCTTCTGGATAATATATAAGCTTATGGAAACCTGTTGATGCAAGAATATGGACTCCTGTATCTCTTGATGCGTTCACCAAATTTCTTTCCATCCTACCCGCACCACCGGGTTGTGCATCGATAATAGCTGACCCGCCTATATTTTTAAACATCTCTAATTCTTGAATTGTAAGATCATAGTTATCAATTCTTAGTACAGGATTTACTTTAGCAGGTTGTCCTTCTGCAATGAATAAATGTTCATGACTATGACAAAATTTTAATTGCTCCTGTTTAATTTTAGATAAAACTGTTTGTATCATTCCGTCACCAACTTTCTCAACAATTTACAAATATCATTAAATGATAAAAGAAAATCATTTTAAGAATTTTGAATTATCAACTACTTGGCTATTACCATTATTATTATAAATGAGTTTTCGAAACCCCTTTGTTTCAATTGCCCCATAATCATGACCAGCATCAGATCTAAATACAAAAAAAGTAACTAGAGGCTCACTTCCAGTGTTCACACTTCGATGAGCATATCTACCAGGTGTATAAACCGCTCTACCAGGCTCAAATTTTTCAACGGCAGTGTCTCCTTCTGGGTTCTCCATTACTAAACATCCCTCGCCACTCAAACAATAATAAACTTCTGCTGTATCTAGGATGGTATGAAAATGACCTTTTGTCATATGGAATTCATCTCCTACCTGACCTGGATAAACAATACTAGTGCCAAATAATAGATTTCCATCGGTTGAAGGAAGATCTAATTGATAGAATTCATAAACTAATCTATCTCCTCCCCCTTCTAATATCTTTTCATATGCGTCATTATCAGAGAACATACCTTTCATGTCTGATAACATTCTTTTTGAAGATTCTTTTTCATCTGATATACCGGTTTTCAGGTTAAACATTAAAGAAAATGGGTCAACATTGTTATTTAAATTCATAATAATACACTCCTATTTTTATTAATTCATATCAATCATAATTTTCATTACTTCATCTTTATAATTATCAATTAATTCATAAGCTTTTTTAAAGTCCTTAAATTTAACATGATTAGTTATTAATATATCTAAGTCAATAAGTTTTTTATCAATAAGATCAATTGCATTAATATAATCTTCTTTCCTATACATTGCGCTTCCCTTTAAAGTCAACTCATGGTCTTGTACTAAACCTAAATTTACCTGACCTAATTCAGAGAAAACTCCTACTAACACTATGGTGCTGCCTTTCCGAGCATATTCTATTGCTTGATTCATAGTTGAATTTATACCAACGCAATCAAATATGATGTCTGCCTTTTCTTCTCCAAAGTTATTGATTATGCTATCAAATAAATTATCCTTCCCGGAATTAACTGTTTTAATACCACATCGTTCTGCTATCTCAATTCTGTATGGGCTCAATTCGGAAACTAGAACTGATTCCGCACCTAATGCTTTAGCTGTTTGCGCCACCAAGTTACCAATTGGCCCACCACCTAAAACAAGTATTTTTTTCCCTTCAACACTCTCTATTCTTTTTACAGCATGTACAGCAACAGCTAAAGGCTCAATTAAAGCCCCCTGATCTATGTTGATACTTTTAGGCAGACTAATTATTTTATCCGAATCCACAACAAAATATTCACTCGCCATACCTGTTGTTTGAAATCCCATTACTTTCAATTTTTCACAAACATTATACATACCATTTTTACATTGGTAACATTTCCCACAAACCACTTGTGGTTGTACTGTTACTCTGTCACCGATACTTACATCTTCTACACTTTCTCCTATATTTAAAACTTCAGCCGCCACTTCATGTCCTTGAACTACAGGATAGGAAGTATAAGGATGATTACCATGATTAACATGGATATCAGAGCCACATACTCCAATGCTTTCTATTTTTAACTTTACTTGATTTGGTTTAATCTCAGGTACAGGAACTTCTTTGAATTGAATGTTCCCTGGTTCTACCATTATTGCTTGTATCATATATTAAGTTCCTCCTATTTATAGTTATTCAAATGTAACTATTGCTTTTTTTAATATGTTTTTTTCTTTAAATTTTTTAAAACCTTCTAAAATGTTATCAAAAGGAATATAATCTGATATAAAATCTTTTAAATCTAAATCTCCGGAATAAATCCAATTTATAATTTCATCTGTTACTTCTCCTTCTTCAAACTTATATGGCATTTGTTGAAAGTTAAGTTTCCAGTTATATGGAGCGTCACTCCAATCTAAATTCATATTGTTACTTTTAGGAACCCCATAACATAAGATTTCCCCTCTATCTTTTATCATTTTTAATCCTTGATTTATTACCTCAGAAGATCCAACAGCATCAATAACCTTATCTACCCCCTTCGGATAAGTCATTTTTAATTCATTAACAGCATCAGATTTACCAGAATTAATAACAAATGGAGCACCAATTCTTTTAAACAATTTTTCTTTCTCTTCATTTCTCACAATTACTGTCAAAGATTTTAAGCCTAATAATTTAAGTAATTTAACAAAAGTAACTGCAACTGGACCACTACCAATAACTACCACATTATGTTCTTGATTTAGCTCAAAATATTTTATAGCACTATAAACTTCGCGTAATGTGATAATTATCGGTGCTTCAATTGGATTAATTTCAGGTGGAAGTTTTGTTTGTGCGAAAGCTTCTTCAGGGGTATTTTCCTTATCTATAACTTTATAATCATTTATCACGCCATATTCGCTAAAACCTCCCCAGGCAGATCCCATAGATTCTCCTGGAGTATTGAATGGTAGAAGAACAAAATCTCCTATATTAAAAGATGTTACTTTTTGTCCAACTTCTACAACTCTACCTACGGCTTCGTGACCTATCATAAGTGGATATGAATCTTCTAATATACCTTTAAAGTTTTTTTGAATGATTGCTTCATCAGTTCCGCATATACCACAACTTATAATTTTAACCAGTGATTGTGTGTCACCATATGTGGGCAAAGGTCTTTCTACAATTTCAAGTTCTCCTTGTTTAGTTACAATTAATGTTTGCATTAAATCTCCTCTTAATTAGATAGTTTTTTCCTTACGGCTAGTTGTAATTTGTAATGTGACTGCAGCAATAATTATAAAACCTTTTATAATATCTTGTGGGTATGATGGAATACTTAATAAATTCATTACATTTCCAATCAATCCTAGAATGAGTACTCCAATAACTGCTGGAACAACAAATCCTTTGCCTCCCATAAGACTTGCCCCACCTATTACTACAGCAGCAATTGCATCAAGTTCTTGCATTTGTCCGATAGTTGCACTCCCAGTAGATGTTCTTGCTGCTATAAATATACCTGCGAGTGCGGATAAGCTTCCTGAAAGAGCATATGTTGACGCAACAAACTTTTTAGTTTTTATACCAGCTAATTCTACAGCTGTTGAATTACTGCCTACCGCCATAACCGTTCTTCCCCATCCAGTATACTTTTGTACTAAAGTAAATAAGATGATAAATGTTAAAGTAATAAAAATGATTGGGTAAAAATTGTCACGAGCAACAAGTGTATCTAAAGTACCCGCTGGTAACTGGATGGGCATACCAGATGTTAGTACGAAAGCAAAACCTCTTGCTATTGTCATGGTTGCTAAAGAAGCAACAAAACCTTGAATTCCAACGTAAGCAGTTAGAATTCCCGTGAAAAGACCAAATATAGTACCTACTAAAACTGCAATAATAATAGCTAAAATAAAATTCATTTGTAGATCAGTTATGAGTATCGCGGATACTGAGGCGCCAACTGCCATCACTGAACCTACAGATAAATCTATCCCACCTGTTAAGATTACAAAAAGCATACCAATTGCTACCAAAATCGGACCAGCTTGTTGCAAAAGAATATTGATTAAATTACCACTAGTGAAAAAATATTCAGACATAATAGAACTAACTAGTATAAGTAACAAAAAAATAAAATAAGTATTATATTCAATCAACACATTTTTTATATTAATTTTTTTTTTGTCTTCAGCCATTACTCATTCATCCTCCCATAGCATATTTCAGTAAAGTATCTTCATTTAAATCCTTTTTTTGTAATTCTGCTGTTACATAACCTTCTTTCATAACAATTGACCGGTCACATAAACCTATAATTTCATTCATTTCTGAAGCGATTACAATTATCGCTACACCCATTTCAGCTAATTCATTAATCACTTTATAAATCTCAACTTTTGCACCCACATCAACACCTCTAGTTGGTTCATCAAATACAATACATCTACAATCCGCAGCTAACCATTTTGCAATTGCGATTTTTTGTTGATTACCCCCACTTAAACTATTCACACTATCTTCTAATGATCCATACTTAGTAAATACTCTTTTCAGTAAATCCTCTGCATAATTCCGTTCTTTTTTATGATTAATAATATCTAAATGTTTAATTTTTTTTATCGATGTTAATGTGGTATTCATTCTAATTGACTGTTCTTGAAGTAAACCTTGTTGCTTTCTATCTTCTGGCAATAGACCGAACCCTTTTTTTATTGCTTCTTTTGGGTTTTTGAAATTCACTTTTTCACCAAAAAACACTACTTCTCCAGAAATTCTTTTATCTGCTCCAAATATTGCCCGCATAGTTTCAGTTCTACCAGCTCCAACTAACCCACTAAAACCAACCACTTCACCTTTTTTAACTGAGAAAGAAACATCTTTAACAAGTTCTCCAGCTTTCAAATTTTTCACCTTTAAAACTTCTTCTCCAATTATTGCGTTTCTCTCAGGAAACAAGTTTTCTATATTACGTCCTACCATTAGGTGAATTAATTTATCTTTAGTAGCATTTTCTGTATCGATTGTATCGACATAAGATCCATCCTTTAAAACTGTTATCTTATCACTGATTTCTAACAATTCTTCTAAACGGTGTGATATGTAGATGATAGTAATACCTTCAGTTTTTAGCTGTTTAATTAAAGATAGTAATTTTCTGGTTTCAGTAAGTGTAAGTACTGCAGTAGGCTCGTCAAAAACCATAATCTTTGAATTTCTTGCTAAACATTTAGCAATTTCAACGATTTGTTGATACGCTACACTAAGTTCTCCAACTGTATCTTCTGGTTTTATTTGACTGAAACCTAGTCTGTCTAATAGAATTTTGGATTTCCTTCTTATTTCTTTCCAATTTACAAAAAAACCATTATTAGACAAATTATCTATGAAGATATTTTCTGCAACAGTCAAATTAGGTGCTAGCATAAACTCTTGATATATCACTGATATTCCGAGATTTATCATACCTTTAGGAGTTGGAGTTTTTGGGGTCTCCACTCCATCGATAAAAATATCACCTACATCTTTTTTATATGCACCAGCTAGTATTTTCATCAATGTAGATTTTCCTGCACCATTCTCGCCAATTAAAGCATGAATATCATCTTTTTTTACATTCATTGTCACATTTTTTAAGGCTTTTACTCCCCCGAAGTTTTTTGAAATATTCTCCATATGAACAATATAATTTTCATTCATAAATCATCATCCTTCATTTTTATAAAAAAAAGAGACTAAAATTTTAGTTTTTCTAGTCTCTCTTTTATTAATTAAAAGTTAAAATCCTAAATCATAGTACTCATCTACATTCTCTTCTGTTACAGCAGCTGGCTCAGTAGTTGTTATTTCAGGATATGATTCTGGATCCTCACCATCAACTAAAATTTCTTTAGCAATTTCTACACTTCGTTCAGCTACTAGTGTAGGACTATTTAATCCAGTTCCAAAATACTCACCTTCTTTTATTAAATCAAAAGCATCTTGAGCACCATCAGCTCCTGCAACTAAATCAATTTCATTAAGACTAGCGTTGGTTATTGCTGTTTTTGCACCGAATAACATTTGGTCATTCTCACCAAAAACTGTTGTGATATCAGGATTTGATGTGATTAAATCTTCAGCTGCATTCAGTCCCCCGGACTCTGTCCAGTTTCCCCAACCTTGTCCAACAATAGTTAGATTAGCCTCTTCATTTGTTCCACTGCCCTCAGAAATTACTTGACTATCAAGACTTTCTGCGGCTTCCATTGCTTCTTCTTCCGACATTTCAGTTCGAGATTCAATAATTCCAGCATATAAACCTGTTCTTCTTTCCATACCAGCGATATTGCCTCTAGATCCACTTAAAGTAATTCCTTTTATTTCATCATTATTTGACATTTCTCCACCGTATTCAATTCCAACTAAACGACCATTTTGAGTATTATTTGAATATACCGTGGTTACATTATTTGCTCCTTCATCAACCCCGCTATCTAATGCAATAACAGGGATACCAGCTTCTACTGCTTGATTAATGCTCGGCACAACAGCACTAGGCTCAATTGCATCTACAAATATTAAGTCTTTACCTTGAGAGATGAATGTTGAAAAGTTTTGAGACTCTTGTGTTGTATCACCATTTGCATCTAAGATGTCTAGATTCCAACCTTCTTCATCACTAAATTCTTGTACACTTTCTACTAAGCTAACAAAATATGGAGAATCTTGAGTTTTCATAGCTAAACCCACATTAATCTCATCTTCTGCTGCGTTCTCATCTTCCCCATTATCTTCTGTGCTAGACTCTGCGTTATCATTTCCACCACACGCTACCATTAAAATAGACATTAAACCTAAAATCATAAAAAATAAGTACTTTGTTTTAAACATTTTTTATCCCCCTGATAAGTTGTATTGTTACTACATTACATTGTAGTAATTACTTATTAATATAATATAATACATTATGATTACGCTTTCAAGTGTTATTTAAGAAAAGTTTAAATTTTCTTAATTTTCCAACCTAAATTATATTAATAATGTTTGTATATTAATAGACTGTCTCGTTGTTCAGCTACTATTTTAATATTGAAACATTGAGTAAAAATATAAAATAAATAAAAGTGATTATACAGAAGTAAAGCCACCATCCATAATTAAATCAGTACCGGTAGTGAATGAAGCTGAATCTGACAATAAATAGATTGTTCCACCTGCTACTTCTTCTGGCGTACCCATCCTTTTCATCGGTGTTAGATCTGCCCACTCTTTCCTCCAATCCTCACGTACAGATGAAGTTAATTCTGTATAAATATAACCTGGGCTTATTGAATTAACACGAATACCTAAATTAGCCCACTCTACTGCTAATGACTTCGTCAGTTGTATTACTCCAGCTTTTGAAACATTATATGAAGCTTGTCGTTGTGGATAATTTACAATAGTTCCAGACATCGAGGCTGTATTTACTATTGCACCTTTTTGTTTATTATCTATTAAATATTTACCAAAAGTTTGTGCTACATAAAATATTCCATTTAAGTTAACATCTATGACCTTTAACCATTCTTCTGGTTCAAGGTCAATAACCGGCTTTTGAACAACAATACCGGCATTATTAAAAAGTAAATTTATCTTACCCATTTCATTGTCAGCTTTATATAATGCCTCTTTTATTTCTGTAGGATTAGTCACATCAACCTCATAAGAAATTGACCTACACTGATATTTATCACCAATCTCCTTAGCAATTTTTTCAGCCTTCTCATCTTGTAAATCAAAAATAACCAAGTCTGCTCCTGCTCCTGCTAAATACTCAGCTACTATCTTACCAATCCCTTGTGCTCCTCCAACAATTAATACTGTTTTACCTTTTAGAGAAAAAAGATTTTCAAGTGATGTCATTTTATTCTCCCTTTCAAAATTTATTTAATTTAGACATTTTTTCAAATACAGGCTTAAGGGCATAATAAGCCTCATCAAATACGATTTTATTTTCTGTATAAATAGCGACGGAGTTTTCATCGGGAGTAGTAGTAGCATTAATATTAATAAATTTATCGATAACATTAAAATCATCAAAAAGCCCTACTCCGACTCCCCCAATAATTGCGGCCCCCATAGAACTAGCTTCTTCAAGAACTTCTGGGACTTTGACTTCAGTATTAAAAACGTCAGACATTATTTGGTTCCAAACAGAACTTTTGGCTCCTCCACCAACTACCATTAATTCATTAATTTCTACTTGGATACGAAGAACATCTAGAATAATGGCTAAGTTAAATGTAACCCCTTCCATAATACTTCTCATTATATCTTTACGCTCATCCTCTGTCTTTAAACCTATAAAAGCTCCTTTGGCATACACATCCCAACGTGGTGCTCGTTCACCTAAAAGGTAAGGTAAAAAATAAATCCCATTTGAACCAGCCGGCGATTGATTAACCTCTTTATTAATAATGTCATAAAAAGATGTACCAGACTCTTCAGCCATATGAGATTCTACTTTACACAATTCATTTTTAAACCAACTTAAAGCTCCTCCTGCTGTTTGCATCGTACCGTTGGGGGCATATAATCCAGGAATCGCATGAGCCCAAGTAACTGTTCTCATTTCTTTATCATAGATCGGCTCTTTAGTTGTTGTTGTAATCCATGCTGAGGTCCCTAAAGAACAATAAGTTCTGCCAGGAGAAATTGATCCGGCGCCTACACTTGCCGTCACCCCGTCACCAGCGCCTAAAACAACAGGTGTCCCTTCGATTAAGCCCGTAGCTTTTGAAGCTTCTACTGTAACTTTTCCCGCTATATAAGTAGAAGGTTTTAATTCTGGTAATTTATCCTTATCAATGCCTGAATATTCTATAATCTTGTCAGACCATTTTAAGTTTTTTAAATCAAAACAACCAGTGCTGTTTCCGTCTGAATAATCTGTATAAAAATTGCCTGTTAGACGTGATACGATAAAATCCTTAGCATTAAGCATTTTATATGTTTTCTCATAAATTTCAGGCTCATTATCCTTAATCCACATGAGCTTTTGAATACCATATGATGGAGTGTTTTTATGACCCACGATACTGTAAAATTCCTCTTGGCTTATATTTTTTTCAATATGTAGTGCTTGTTTTTGAGCACGTTGATCTGCCCAAATAATAGAATGACGTAATGGATTTCCATTAATATCAACACAAAGACATCCCATCATTTGGCCACTAAAACTAACAACCGCAATATCATTTCCATTAATTTTAAAGTCTTTTATTAAATTTTGAGTTGTCTTACATATAGCTTCCCACCAACTTTCAGCATTCTGTTCAACGTAATTATTACCTATATAATAAGTTTCATATTTAGAGACAAAACTTCCAATCAACTTACCTTCTTCAGAGAATAAACTTGCCTTGTTTCCTGAAGTGCCCAAATCATGGGATATAATATACTTTGTCATTCTAATTCCCCTTTGTTTAGTTATTAATTGATACTTAATTGCAAACAAATCTTATTTATTTATTGAAACAGTTACTTCAAACGTATTCTTATCTCCACGGTATCTCGCTATCGAGTATTCAATAGGCATGTCATAGGAGTTATAACCAATTGAAACAAATTGTTGTATGGCATTATTACTGTCAACATCTAGGTTTTCCATGTCATAATTTTCTACTTTAACAGCCTCTATAAAGCGTCGAATTTTATAGACTTCAGTATTTTCATTCTTATTCAATACTTTATACAATGAATTTTGTTCCAAATCAAAATCAAGTACAAATGAACACTTACTAAATGGTAAATAAGTTTTTACCATCACAATCGGTTCATCATCTGCAAATCTTTTTCTATGAATATATACAACTTTTTCACCAGCCTCCAGCCCCAATTCATCACTTACCAAAGGAGGAGGATCTATTACCTCAAATTCTAATAATTTTGTACTTGGCATCTTATTTAATTGTTGCATCTGCTCATTAAATGAATTCAATTCTTGAACAAAACTTTGATTTATTTTTGGTTTTGAAACAAAAGTCCCCTTACTTTTTACTCTATACAGCCTACCTTCTTGTACAAGTTCTGAGATTGCCTGCCTAACAGTAGTCCTACTAATACTAAAGATTTCACTTAATTCTTTTTCAGTTGGAATAGAATCTCCAATTTTTTTATTCCCATTTTTAATTTCATTGAGAATAATTTCTTTTAGTTGAAAATATAAGGGTATTGGAACTGTTTTGTCTAAAGTTTTACTTTTCATTACCACACCTCTTTTGTTATTTAAATATCTTAAATCAATAATGAAAACAGTTTAAATTTCCTACATTATATTTGAGCTTTTTCAATTTTATTGTTATATTATTATTACATAGTAACATAGTAAGGTATTATTTACAATATATTGTATTAGAATATTCTGAAAAAATATTTTAAAATTAATAAGCTTTACTCCATATTCTATTTTTAAAATGAGGGGGACAAAAATGAAATTCGGTATATACTTTGCGTATTGGGAGCAAGATTGGAAATCTGATTATCAAAAATATATAAAAAAAGTAGCTGATCTTGGGTTTGATGTATTGGAAGTTGGAGCATTGGGAATTGTTAATATGTCTGATGAGGAAATAGAAATGCTTTGTAAAGAAGCAAAATATTATAATATTCGATTAACCGCAGGAATCGGATTACCTTCAGAATATGATGTTTCATCAAATAACGAAAATATAAGAAGAAATGGTATTACTTTTATGAAAAAATTGTTTTATAAATTAGATCAAGCAAATATCCGTACGATCGGTGGAACTATCTATTCTTATTGGCCAGTAGATTATAGTAAAACTATAAAAAAATACGAAGCTCGTAACAACAGTATTAAAAGTATGAAAGAATTAGCAGATGAAGCAGCAAAATATAATATTTCTCTTTTAGTAGAATCTTTAAATCGTTTCGAACAATTTCTTATAAATGATGCTCAAGAAGCAGTAGATTTTGTGAAAGAAATTGATAAAAATAACGTTAAAGTAATGCTAGACACATTTCATATGAATATCGAGGAAGATAATATACCTGAAGCTATTCGTTTTACAGGTGAGTATCTCGGTCATCTTCACATAGGGGAAGGTAATAGAAAAGTCCCTGGGAAAGGTTCGTTGCCATGGGATAAAATTGCGGAAGCATTAGTTGATATAAAATACGACAAAGACATTGTCATGGAACCTTTCGTGAAAACTGGTGGAATAGTTGGAGAAGACATTAAAGTTTGGAGAGATTTATCAAACCATGCAGATGAAACACAATTAGATAAAGATGCGCAGGAATCCTTAGAATATATTAAATCTCTATTTGATTAGCATGAATTCATTTTTATTATTACTTATCCTGAATTATTCATAGAAAAATATTAACAAGTAATTAGGGTTTACTGAACAACTCAAAGTTCATCAGTGAATCCCAGGATAAATCCTGGGATTCACTCGGACACAGGATGCGCAACGAAATAAAAAAGA
>NZ_JCANUC010000033.1:0-17519 GCF_059568765.1 Lacicoccus kunmingensis DSM 17847
CAGTTTTGTATACAAGGATTTTTTCGACCAGGTACTCCGGCGGATTCAGAGACTGAAACTGGAGTGAATGCGGCAGGCATCCATTTTTTAAACACTGATGTTAGACCAAGGGTGTAGTCTGTCCAAAAACAGATCCGTTTTAGAAATTCGTTCTGAAATGTTGTTCAAAACAAGAAAATCACTTTGATTTTGCCAAGCAAATAGAAAAATATTAGGAATCATATAATTTTGAAGCAATTGACGGTTCAACTGGGAAGTATGAATAATTCAGGCTTAGGTATTTTTTTCTCTTTATGTGCCATTTTCGGACCGCTCAGATGTGCCATTTTAACGCAAATAGAAGACCGGAAACAATTTCTTCCAAATATTTCATCACACATCACTTTTAAATATCCATATTCTTTATCACTTATTTGAATTGCAATTACTCCGTCTGATCTTAAGAGATCGCGTGCAACCTCCAATCTATTTTTCATGAAAGTTAGCCATGTGGAATGATTAAAAGTATCATTATATTTAAACTCATCGTCTCCCGTATTATATGGAGGATCTATGTATATTAACTTTACCTTATTGGAATAACGTTCTTTTAGAGTATGTAAGACTATAAAGTTATTTCCTTTAAGTATGAGATTATCTGTACTTTTAAATTTAGTAATATCATGATTTCCTTCTTCATTATATTTCTTTATATTTGTTAATACTTTTGGAGATTTCATTACATCTATTTCTTCTTTTGCGAGTGAATTATGATAATAAATCTCCTTTTTACTTATATCCTCTTTAGCCATACCGCCCTCTAAAACCGAATCTTTGTGTGGAAAGTCAAGCACTACATCTGTATTGTATTTAAGGTATTTCCCTTCAGTTGTTAGCCCAACTTCATTTGTATATTTTGTATAGCTGTTATCCCAATAGTTTCGGAAACGTAACATACTGACAAAATCCTCTAATTTAAAAACTAAACCTGAGGGGAATTGAAGTGAGTATGTAGCTTTTATTAATTCATTCGATAGAAGAGCTCCTATTAAATTTTCATTGTAAGAACGTATGTCTTCAATGAGTTTATTCTTCAGTAACGTACCTTCATCCCAGTACTCAGGGAATGCTTTTAGAACTCTATTTACTTCTTGCTGGAGTTTTGTTTCCATAAAATTATTTCTCTCCAATCTTTTTCTCAGATTTGTTGTTAACTATATTATAGATAGTACCCCTCGATACACCAGTCATTCTACTTATTTCATTTATCGTATATTTACCACTCTCATACAGGGAAATGACCGTTTCTCTTTTATCTTTAGAGTATTTAGGCCTACCCCCCATTCTATCTCTTGATCGAGCAGATTCTAAGCCCTTTTTTGTCCTTTCACTCAATAGATTTGCTTCAAGTTTTGCAAAGGCGCTCATCATGGTGAAGAACATTTTTCCCATCGCATCTTTGGTATTAATATTCATATCTATTATTTCCAAGTCTATATTCTTTTCATCAAGATATTGAGATAGTTCTATTAATTGCTTGGTTGTACGTCCTAGTCTATCCAGTTTAGTAATGACCAGAGTATCACCTTCACGTAGATAATCGAGGCATTTATCCAGTTCGGTTCTTTTATATTTTCGGCCACTTATCTTTTCGGAAAAAACCCGATTACAACCATACTTATTTAAGACATCGATTTGGCTATTTAAATTCTGATCTTTCGTACTGACCCTGGCATAACCAATTTTACTCATAATTCTTCCTCCTTATTTACCACCTGTCAGAAAGCTATATGTATTATACATAGATAATTATATGTGTTTTTATACTCAAGAACCATAGAGAAATCAGTGAACTATTAATTACTCTCAAGATTCCTATAAATGGTCGATTCAGTACTCAGTGCAATGCAACCTTTGGATATTTCTGTTGTTTGAGCAATAGGGTTTGGGAGCGTTCTTCTGGTGCTAAATGTTTTTCATGTTATCATAAAGTTGAATCATTTGATTTCGTTACTTTATTGAGCGTTAGTGGTAACTTCAATATAATATGAAATTCACATGGCGTTTTTTACATTTAAGGTAACTAAGTTCATTATAAAATCCGTCTTCTTTATAAATATGTAGTTTTAGAAAGTTCTGGTGATAATATGCGTGTTTTATTTATTGCACCTTACAAAGGATTAGCAGAGTTAGTAGAGTCATTGAAATTAAACTTACAAGGCTATCAAGTGACAACATATGTTGCGAACCTTGAAGAAAGTAAGAATTTTATAACGTCAAATAAATATAGCGATAATGATTTTGACATTATAATAAGTAGAGGTGGGACAGCAAGTAAATTGAGGGAAAATACATCATTACAAGTTGTTGAAGTTGAAGTATCTGGCTATGATATTTTACGTTTAACTACATATTTAAAAAATTTTAACTCTAAAGTGGGCGTTGTAGGATTTAATAACATTATCTCAAATTTCAAATCTGTCTCTTCTCTTATTGACATAGATTTGCACTTTAAAAGTATAACACATGAGAAAGAGGTTACTTCTGTAATAAAGAATTTAAAAAAAACAGGAATAAGTGCTGTTGTAGGTGATACTGTTACAATTGATAAAGCTACGGAAATTGGAATGGAAGGCATTCTTCTTACTTCTGGTAAAGAATCAATATATGACGCTTTTAGAAGAGCTGAGGTGTTATTTTCAGAAACACAAAAATTAAAAAATGAAATTGATATATTTAGAGGTGTTTTTGATTATATCGAATCTCCAATAGTACTCTTTGATAGTAATCATATAACCAAGTATGAAAACAGTTCCTATCAACGTAGCATTGATAAAGAATCAAATAGAAAAGTAATGGTTCAATATAAAATTCTTAATAGTATAAATGAGGATTTGTTATTTGATAATAATATTTCACTTCATTTAAAAGATAGCATTTTTCAAGAGGATTATAAGTTGAAGGTGAACAGATTTAGTGATAAATATATGCAAGTTATGACATTTTTAGAATATAATAAAAATGATACGGGTCCTTCTAAATCACAAATAAAAGTTTGGGATATAAAAAAAGAAGAAGTCAAAAAATTTAGGTTCGGTAATAATTTATTGGTTAATAATAATTATTCTTCCCAACTTTTAAAAGGTAAATGTTTGTCATTAATAGGAGAGTATGGGACTGGAAAAGAGGTCGTGGTTGATAATATATTAAATAGTATAAATGGATTAGATTATGCAGTAGAAATCGATTTCTATAACGTCAATACAAAATTATTTAATGATACTCTAAATTATATAAAAGAAATTTCTTCAGACTCACTTATTATAATTAACAATATTAAAAATTTAAGTAGTTCTCAACAAAAAAAATTCACTAATTTTTTTATAAAAAATGAAATTTATATAATATTCATATTTGAAAATGATATGGTAATTGAAGATTTAAAAATCGAAAAAAATCTTCGTAAATTACTAAGTAAAGAAAAATTTTATTTTCCTAATCTAAGTCAAAATGATGAACTGATTATCTCTTTTATAATAAATTACCTAAAGTATTTAAACGAGAAACATGGGAAGCAAATCGTTGGTGTTAAAAATAATGATTTTAGTAAATATAAAAGCTATTCATGGCCAGGTAATTTCATAGAACTTAAAAATACTATAGACAAATTATATGAAGAATCGAAAGATGAGTTCTTGTTAGATATATCAGAATTTCCATATGTTGAACAAGATAATTTAATTAAGAATAACTCAAATTACGTATTAGTTAACTTAAATAATAGTTTATTTGAGATTGAGAAAGATATTATAAAAAAAATTTATAAGCAAGAAGAGTACAACAAAACTAAAACTGCAAAAAGATTATCTATTAACAGATCTACTCTATGGCGTAAACTAGATAATTAGGCGTATAACGTTGCATAACGCAACGTTATACGCCCTTTTTTATTTAAACTTTAAAAATATTAATTTAATATTGAATATTTCAATATTTACTCTTAAAATTAAGCTTAATCATTTATGAAAACGCTTTAAAGAGGTGCTGCATGAAAATTATACTAGCGGATGATTTTACGGGAGCGAGTGATTCTGCAATAAAATTCAAAGAAAGTAACATAGATAGTAAAGTCATCTGGGATACGGATATAAAACCCTATTTCATGGGAGAATCATTGGTTGCTTTAGATTTAGACAGTAGAAATCTTTCTGGGAAAGATGCTTATAACAAAGTAAAGATCATATTGGAGCAACTAAAGGAGGTAGATAATAATAAAATATTCAAAAAGATAGATTCTACATTAAGAGGAAATATTGGGGTTGAAATTGATGCAATATTAGATAGTGGAATAACTAAATTCATAGTGGTTGTTCCTAGTTATCCAGATAATCAACGGCTAGTTAAGAATGGGAATTTGTATATAGGGAGCATGCTTTTAGAAAGCAGTTATTTTTTTAAAGATGTTGAATATAAAGGTGTGTCGTCATCTGTAAAAGATATTATTTCAAGTACTTCAAAGTATAAAGTAGGTTACATAAATAAAGAAGAAATTCAAAAAGGATTGAAAGAAAAAATCTCGAATGAACTAAATAATGATATAAAGATTTTTATATGTGATGCTGAAACAAACAATGATATAAGTCAAATCTATAAAAAATTCAATGATTTAAACGAGGATTTCATATGGTGTGGTTCTGCTGGCCTTGCGAGTTGTATTGCAAAATCTTTAAAAACAGTTAAAAGTCAGTATAAAGACCAGATTCATTCCTATAATGAAAGTGTAATTGTCTCCATAGGTACTACAAATAATATAACTAGAAAACAATTGAATATGTTATTAAAAAAAACTGAGATCATTGGAATTGAAGTTAAACCTTACAAATTACTTCATACGTCGAACGCTTCTAAAGAAATTAAGAAAATAAAAAATATAATAATAAAATACTTAAAAGATAAGAAAGATATTGCATTATTTACAAATTTATCAGAAGAGGAAAATGAAAAACTAATTAAATATAGGACTTTACATAAACTTAATAGCAGAGAATTAGGTGAAAAAATATCTAATGGACTAGGTCTCATACTCGAAGAAGTAGATAAGTCCTATAAAGTTAAAACTTTAATTATGTCAGGGGGAGATACAGCCAAGAGTATTGCTCAGAACTTAGGTTATAAAGAATATCATCTTATAGAGAGTATTGAAGAGGGGATGCCAATGGGTTTTTTGAAGTCTGAAAATCATAAAATATTATCTGTAACTAAAGCTGGGGGTTTTGGTACAGAAATTTCTTTAATCAATGCTTATTTAAAACTAGGAGGGCATTTAAAAAATGAATATAACAGGAATAGTTCCAGCAATGATTACACCCTTGAAAAAGAACCAGGAAATTAACTATGAAGCCACGGAAAAATTAGTAGAAAAATTAATAGAAAATAACTGTTCAGCGATATTTATACTTGGCACAAACGGTGAATTTCATATGTTAAGTAATGAAAAGAAAATTGAATTTACAAAACTCGTTGCTAAAATAATTAATAAAAGAGTTCCGCTTATTGTTGGAACCGGTGGAAATAGCACATTGGAAGTTATAGATTTAAGTGAAAAGGTTATAGAATCCGGAGCAGATTTATTATCAATAATTACACCTTATTTCATACGTCCTAATTCTGAAGAGTTAATAAAGCATTATGAAGAAATCGCTTCAACCTTAAGGTTTCCATTAATGATTTATAATATTCCAAAGCTTACTGGTATAAATATTGGAGTCAATACTGTGAAAGTGCTTTCCGAGAATAAATACATTGTTGGACTTAAAGATAGTAGTGGGGATATAGGTAATATAAGAAGTTATATTGATATTAGTACAAACAGAAATTTTAATATTCTATGTGGGACGGATTCTTTAATACTTGAAAGTTTAAAAAATGGAGGAGCTGGAGCAATAGCTTCTACAGCAAATGTTGTACCAGACATTGTTTATAATATTTATGATTACTGGACAAAAGGTGATCTAGAAAATGCAGAGTTAAACCAAAATAGTCTTAGTAGAGTCAGAGACTTATTCTCTAACGGTACTTTGCCGTCTGTTTTAAAATGCTTTGTAAAACATACAGGTATTGCAGCAGGAGATCCAATAGCTCCAGTACTACCTGCTGATAGTGAAGTTGAAGAGAAAGTGATCGAGGCATTAGAATATTTTCAAAATTTGAGGGAGGATTCAAGATGAGACATGAATTTATGACTTCTGGGAAGATAATTTTGGAGAAAGGTGCCCTAAAACGTCTAGGTAAAGATTTAGAAAAATTAGAGTGTAATAAAGTATTGATTATTTCGTCGAATTCTTTAGTAGAGTATGGGAAAATCACCGAAGTATTAGATTATTTTAAAGAGAGAGAAATAAACTTCAATCTTATCGATAATGTAATGCCTGAACCAACAGCAGAACATATTCAAGATATCAGAAATAATTTGGATAATGATTATGACCTTATCATAGGAATAGGAGGGGGGAGCGTATTAGATACAGCAAAGATTCTTTCAGTTTTATTAACTAATAATGTGAACGTTGAACAAATAATTGGTAAAGATTTAATACCTAACGAAGGTATAAAGATGATATTGATCCCCTCAACTGCTGGTACTGGGGCTGAAGTTACACCTAATGCAATTGTTACTTTACCGGATAAGCAACTGAAAGAAAGTGTAATAAGTTCATATCTTTATCCCGACATAGTAATTTTAGATTCTGAGATTTTATCAAAACTACCCCAAACCGTCATCGCTGCAACTGGGATTGATGCCTTTACTCATGCCATTGAATCATATATATCAAATAAATCAAATAAGTTAAGTAGGATATTTTCTTCTGAATCAATGAAACTAATTTCACAAAGCCTTGATGATTTTTATGATAACCCAGATGAACACGAAAATGGTGAAAAGATGCTTGTAGCGTCTATGTACGGTGGAATGGCATTATCAAGTGCTGGCACCGCGGCAGTTCATGCATTAGCTTATCCTTTAGGAGGCACATATGGAATTGCTCATGGAGTAGCTAATTCTATGTTATTACCACATGTTATGAGATTTAACTTTGATGTTATCAAGGATGAATTATCTGAAGTAGGTAGAATAATGGGGATAAGCGAAGATGATGATACAAAAGTAGCTAATTCAGTCATCGAGCAAATTCAAAATTGGACAAATAAATTTAAAATACCTCAAGATTTGAAAGAATTTGGTATTACAGAAAGTGATATTGAAGAGTTATCTTATTCAGCTTCTCAAATTACAAGGCTGTTAGATAACAATCCAAAAAGTCTTTCTTTAGAAGATATTAAAAGTATTTATAGAAAATTACTTTAAGGGGGGACAAATATGAAGCCTACTGTAGGAATAACAATGGGTGATCCCTCAGGTATTGGCCCTGAGATTATAATTAAAACTATTAATGATGGTACAGTTAATGACTACTGCACACCAATTGTTATCGGTGATAAAAATATAATACAAAGGGATATTGATCGGACGGAATTAGATATTAAAGTAAATATAATAAAAAAGCCATCAGATGCAATAACAGATAAAAAAACAGTTAATATTATAGATTTAGATTTATTATCATATGAATTTGAGTATGGTCTCATTAATGCTAAATCCGGGAATGCTGCATATAAATATGTAGAAAAAGCAGTTGAGCTTGCCATTTCAAAAGAAATTTCCGCAATTTGCACAGCTCCCTTGAATAAAGAAGCATTGCACTTGGCTGGTTTTAATTATCCAGGACATACTGAAATACTTGCTGAACTTACTAATACCAAGAATTATTCAATGATGTTGAGTTGCCCTGACTTTAAAGTAATTCACCTAACAACACATCTGGGGTTAATTGAAGCTATTGAAAAGATAAATCCAGAAAGAACATATGAAGTAATAAAACTAGCTCATGATACTTTAAATGAAGGATTAGATAAATCACCAAAAATAGCTGTTTGTGGTATAAATCCACATGCAGGAGAAGGAGGGATCTTCGGTAACAAAGAAGAAGAAAATAAATTAACCCCAGGTATTATGAAAGCTAAAGAAGAGGGGCTGGACGTCGAAGGACCTTTAGCAGCGGATACACTATTTTATAGAGCGAAAAGAAAAGACTTTGATGTAGTTGTAGCTTGTTATCATGATCAAGGTCATATACCAGTGAAAGTTTTAGGTTTAGATGAAGGTGTAAATATTACTGTAGGACTGAACTATAATATTATTAGAACTTCGGTTGATCATGGTACTGCTTTTGATATAGCAGGTAAAAATATGTCAAGTCATAAAAGTATGGAAGAAGCAATTAAAGTAGCAATAGATCTCATACCAAAATGAAAAATGAGGTGTTTTAGTGAATAACGTAAATATAATTGAAAATGATATACCTACTTTAGATAAACATAATCATGCATCAAATCTTTTTATTTTAAAAGATGGAGATTTATTATGTACATGGTTTAGTGGCAGTAACGAAGGCAGAAGCGATATCAAAATAGTTATCAGCCAATATTCAATAACGGATGGAATTTGGGGAAAACCCAAATACATCACAAGTGATAATACACGATCTGAACAAAATCCGATTTTATATCGGAATACTGATGGGAACATTTGGTTATTATATACTTCACAAGATGGCATACATCAAAATTCTTCAATAGTAAAATATGCAGTTAGTAGAGATGAAGGTCAAACTTGGAGTGATAGTGAAATATTGTTCAACACACCAGGATCTTTTATAAGAAATCCTCCTGTAATATTGGGAGATAAAACAATTATATTACCTGCTTATTATAGTATAAAGTCAGAAAATGGGTTGTTTGGTGATGATTATAGTGTAGTAAAGATTTCAAATGATCATGGTCAATCATGGATTGAACATAAAATAGAAAATAGTGAAGGTCTAGTTCATCCTTCACTTGTAAACCTAGGAGGTAATTTAGTAGTTTTATTCAGAAGTAGGAAAGCAGATTATATTTATACGTCGATTTCATATAATCTTGGAGAAAGTTGGACCTCCCCAAAACCAATAGATTTACCCAATAATAATTCGTCAATTCAGAGTAAGAAAATCGGTCAAAAAAGTATATTAATAGCATATAACGATGTAAACGCACTAACCAATCCCCCTGATAAAAATATGCCGCCATGGTTCGATGAAAAAGACCTTAAAAAAGCAGGTGTGGATATACATCGACAAACAGATATTATATGGGGAACTATAAGAAATCCACTATCACTATCTATTTCACACGATGGAGGAGAAAATTGGAAACATCTTTTAAAAGTTCAAGAAAGTATTGAAGAAGATGGAAAGGATGAATATTCATATCCATCCATTATTGAAACTGAAAATGGAGATATTCATATCACTTATACTTTTCAAAGGAAATTTATAAAACATAAAATTATTAAAAAAGGAGATGAAGAAATATGAAGTTTTTAACACAAAATTATCTTATTTTAGGTTTTTTAACAGTCGTACTTTTATTTTTGGGTGCATGTAATAATTCAGAAGGGGATGATGGCGAAGAGGGAGGAGAACAAGAAGTATCGGGAGAAACTGAAGTAAACTTAGTGGCTGCGACTATCAATCCATCTGACCACAATTTGACAGAAACTTTAACAGCTTTTACTGAAGAAATTGAAAATCAATCAGATGGTGAAATATCATTCACAGTGCACAGTGGGGGAACTGTAGGAAACGCTTCTAGTTTATATCAATCTGTAATATCAGGAGATATAGATATGATTTACTCAGACACAGGGTGGTTTGTTGAACATAATCCAGAGTTTGAATTGTTAGGAACAACCTATCTTTATGATGATCGGGAAGAGTTCGAATCAATTGTAAACAGTGAAGATGGCTTGGACTATTTTGAAGATTTGTTATTAGAAAATCCTGGTTTAAAGACTGTAATGTATGCGGGAGGTAATGAAAGAAGTATTATTAGTACCTTTCCAATTGAATCAGTTTCTGATTTAGAAGGCAGACAGATGAGAAGTGGGGGCAGTAGCACTGAAATGGATTGGTGGAGTAAGTTAGGCGCTAGTCCTCAAAACATTGATTTTAGCGAAGTATACTCTGCTATGCAAACCGGGGTTGTTGAAGGGTCACAAAATAGCGTAAGTGCCATGTTAGCGGAACGTTTTGGTGAAGTAGGAAGTCATTTAAACAGAACTGCTCACATATTTGATTTGGGTTTTGTTGTAATGAATAATGAAAGGTATGAAGATTTAGACGAAGAACATCAAGAAGCTATAGAAGATGCATCAAAAATTGTTCAAAAAGAGTATATCACTCGAGCATTCGATGAAACTGAAGATTTAGTGGATGAACTAGTTGAAGAATTCGATGTAACAGTTATAGAACCAGAGTTAGATGAATTCATACAAATTGGTGAAGAGCATAGAGAAGAAATTATTGAAGATAATGATATAGACGAAGAGGTTTTAGAGCAATTTGAGTAATAAAGTATTGTCAAAATTATTGGAGGGGGGGGCTTTGATGAATAGATTTTCAGATATAGTAATGAGAACTGCAGAAGTCATTGCTATAACAATGATGATACTTTTGGCACTATCATTATTTGTAGGGGTTCTATCTAGATACATTTTTAACATCTCTATACCTGAATTAGAAGCTTTGAGAAATTTATCAATATTTTGGTTAGTGTTTATGGGGTCAGCACTTGCTATTAAAGAGAAAGCACATTTGAAAATTGATATTTTTGATGATTATTTAGGAAAAAAAGGAGTTAGCATAAAAAACCGAATAGTATATATAATAGTCTTAATAGCTATTATTATATTAATAGTTATAGGTATAGAGGCATGGAGAGTTGGATTGGATAGAAGAGAGCTGGTCTCTATTAGATTTTTAGATTCACAGCCAAATCTTATATATTATTATTCATCGATACTTATTGGTTCTCTTTTCATGTTGTTTTTTCATCTAACACATTTTAAAGAGACTTTTTTGAAAAGTAGAGGTGAAAATTAATGATACTATTATTAGTATTACTAACTTTTCTTATTTGTTTATTGATAGGTGTACCAGTTGCGTTCAGTATTATAATTGCATCGGTTTTCCCAATTATACTTGAACCTATGGTTAGTCTTACACAAGTAAGTTCGATTCTAGCGGAATCCTTGAATAGTTTCACCCTACTTGCTATTCCACTATTTATTTTGGCAGGTACGCTTATTAATTTAACAAAGGTAACTGATGATTTAATATATATATCAAAATCTTTAGTAGGTAATATTAAAGGCAGCCTTGCACATATGAATATTATTACCAGCATATTTTTCGGAGCAATATCTGGATCATCAATCGCAGATGTAGCATCCTTAGGAAGAATAATGATACCTGCAATGATTCGGGCTGGTTACAGTAGAGAATTTTCAGCAACAATCACAGCATCTGCATCAACAATTGGATCGATTGTCCCCCCTAGTATTCTTTTGATTGTATATGGTGCGTTAGCACAAACTTCAGTTGCTGGCTTGTTTATTGCAGGCATTGTCCCAGGCATCATAGTTGGTGTGGTCCAAATGACTTACGCTTTTATATATGCTTCTAAAAATAATGTTGGAACTATAAGTAATGAAGAATTAGGGTTAAAGAGGGAGTATCGTCTGTCCAAAAAGACAGCACTGAAAAAAAGTATTTTTCCTTTAAGCTTATTTCTCGTTATAATTGTAGGTATCATGGCGGGACTTTTCACCGCAACTGAAGCAGCGGCGATCGCTGTAATGTATGTTTTCCTAGTTGCTTTTATAATTAAAAAACAAAGAAATTTTAAAGAATATATAGAAGCAATTAGAAAATCAGTAGTTGATTCTGCTTCAATTTATATTTTAATAGCTGCAGCAGCAATATTATCATGGGTATTAACATACTATCAGACGTTAGATCCATTGGTGAATTATTTACTAGAGAATGAATTTAGCCCAGCGATGTTCCTTATAATACTTACTTTATTGTACTTTTTATTAGGTACTTTTATGGAACCGAATTCAGCAATGTTAATTTTTGTACCTTTATTACTTCCAGTTAAAATAGGGTTGGGAATTGATCCGCTTGTAGCTGGTATCGTAACAGTTATGGCAATAAGACTTGGCACTGTAACCCCCCCATACGGACTATCTAGTCTATTGGCGTCACAAATAGCTGGGACTAACGTTATAAAAATGATGAAACATATACTGATTTTTTGTTTATTATATTTTATAACAATTTTATTAATCATATTCTTCCCAGCTATAGCAACGTTTCTTCCATATACCTTTATGGAGTAATTTAAAAATAAAATGATAAAAATCATATTTTTAAATGTTAATAAAAGGCTGGAAGATTGATGTAGGCCTTGAGTAAAAAGAAAAATAAGGAAAGATAGTTCAATTCTACGGATTATCACTCCTTTTCATATTCATAAGACAAGGACAGATCTATACTGTACTTCTTGTCTATCTCTTGGGATTTAGTGATATAAAGCCAGCCCTAATGGGGATGCGTCTGGAGCGTCATACCACTTCATCGGAGTAGCTGAGGCCGTCAAGACCGGACAATCGAATACCGGTAGCATTAATAAATTGCCATCTCGTTTTTGATTTAAATTTTTAATAGACTTTTTACTCTATCTCATATGATATAACTGTGTGGCACTTTATTTGAGAATTTAGAGTTGATTTACATGAAATCTACATTTCTCTAATCTTGTCTGGCTTCATCATTGCTAAGACAATGATGAAACGGGGTTTACAAAACAAGAATTGCCATCGTCATGAAATTTAAATGAAAATAATTTATATATGGGGGAGAATATGAAAATCATAAGTATTGAAGAAAAACCAGTACCTATCAGCAGTAATATCAGTAATGCATTTATTGATTTCAGTAAGATGACGGCATCTATTGTAGCCATTAAAACAGATGTTATAAGAAATGGTAAACCAGTAGTTGGTTATGGTTTCAACTCAAATGGCAGATATGCCCCTAGTGGATTATTGAAAGAACGCTTTATACCAAGATTGTTGAATGCAGATAGTGACGAAATTTTGAATGACGAAAGAAATAATTTTTCGCCTGAAAAAATTAACGACATATTAATGCAAAATGAAAAGCCAGGCGGACATGGTGAAAGAACGGTGGCAGTTGGTATATTAGATATGGCAATTTGGGATGCAGTATCGAAGATAGAAGAAGTGCCACTCTACAGACATTTGGCAGATAAATATGGAGATGGCATAATTGATGAGAAAATCTTTGTGTATGCCGCAGGCGGTTATTATCATCCAGAGAAGGGATTGAAAGAGCTTCAGGATGAAATGAAGTCTTATCTCGATATGGGGTACTCTAAAGTGAAAATGAAAGTTGGCGGTGCATCTTTAGAAGAAGACTTAAAACGTATTGAAGCTGTCATTGATGTGGTAGGCTCAGGAAAGAACCTTATGGTGGATGTAAATGGCAAATTCAATCTCGAGCAGGCAATAGAATTTGGAAATGCAATCAAAGACTATAATCTATTCTGGTATGAGGAGGTAGGAGATCCACTTGATTATTATCTTCAGTCTGAACTGTCGAAAGTATATCCGAATGCTATTGCAACAGGTGAAAATTTATTTTCTGTACAAGACGCAACAAACTTGATTAGATATGCAGGGATGAACCCTAACACTGATTTCTTACAATTTGATTGTGCACTCAGCTATGGACTCGTGGAATATATGAAAATTCTCGATATGCTCAATGAGCATGGATGGTCTTCACGGAATTGTATTCCTCATGGAGGCCATCAAATGTCTTTGAATATCGCTGCAGGCTTAAAATTGTACGGAAACGAATCTTATCCTGATGTTTTTCAGCCTTTTGGTGGATTTGCAGATGGTCATGCAGTCGAAGATGGGTATGTCGGTCTTCCCCAGGTTCCTGGTGTAGGATTTGAAGCAAAAGAGAATCTTTATAAAGTGATGAAAACGATGTAATGTTAAAAGTTACACGTAAGTATTGATTGTTGCAAATAATATTTTTAAAATCAATTTCAAATTTATGCTCCTGGGAATTTAATTCTCAGGAGTTTTAATATGCAATATGTCACTAACCATGTGAATTAAAAAAGTATTTGAAAATTTTTTGTTAATAACAAAGGATGGTTGTCATTCTAGACACTATATTGCACCTGTTTTAGGCTTTATTTCACACTGATTTACATGAAGACTTGCAATACTGTTAAGAAACCCAACTATCTTCTTACGAAAATAGTGCTTACGGCGCTCTGATGTTACCACTGCGTCGCTGCGTTTGATACCACCCAAATCGCACCTTGTGTTACCACGAAAATCGGACCATACGTACCCAATCAATCCTCATCTAATCGAGGATTTTTTTATGCTTTCATCTTTTTCAATCTAAACCGTGCTATAAATGTGTTATGTCGCATACATGCGGCATAACACATTTATGGAGGTGGCAGTCAATGCCCAATTATTTAGAGATTGTCCGGTTGAATGAATTATCATTCAGCCAAAGAAAAATCAGTGACATGGTCGGATCCGGTCGGCCCGTCATTAAACGCACCATCGAGACCGCAAAGCAGCACAAACTCACCTACAAAGAATTGAGTGGCTGGGAAGCCGACCGGATCGACACATTCTTTGGCCCCAAACCGTCAAAACCCAGTCAGCGGGAGATGCATTATACATTGCCGGATTATGCGGCTTTGTCGAAGTCGCTCGCACAGCCCGGTGTGACGATGCAGTTATTATGGGAAGAATATGTCGACGCCTGTCGGCATAATAATCAACCGTACTATCGTCTGACACAATTTAAAAAGTATTTTAATGATTATCTGGACCAGAAATCATTTACCCATGTCATGAAACACAAAGCGGGTGAACGGGTGGAAGTGGACTGGGCCGGCACAAAAATTCGCTGGATTGATCCGGATACGGGTGAAATCATTCATGGGTATCTGTTTGTCGCTGTCCTCCCATTCAGCGGATACGGGTTCGCCCTGGGATGTTACGACATGAAACAGCCGAGCTGGATTCATGCGCACCTTCAAATGTTTGAATACTTCCAAGGTGTCCCGACGGTCATCACGCCAGACAATTTGAAGACCGGGATTACGAAACACACTCGGACGACACTTAAAATCAATGAAACATACGAATCGATGGCGAATCATTATCACACCATCATTTTACCGACCCGCGTCCGTAAGCCGAAGGATAAGCCCTCTGTTGAAAATACAGTGAAGTCATTGACGACGCATATCATTGCACGCATGCGCAATTATCAATGCTTTGGCCTGGATGACTATAATGATCATTTGAGGAAAGAATTGGACCGCTTTAATCAGAAACCGTTTCAAAAGAAGCCGGGGTCCCGATTCTCCATGTTTAACGATATGGAACATGCAGCACTTCAATCTTTGCCGACGATACCGTTTGAGTACTGTGAGTATAAAACGGTCAAGGTTTACAACAATGCGCATATCAGCTATCAGAAACATCATTATTCAGTGCCATATCAATATATCGGCCAGAGTCTGAAACTTAAAATTTATGCGAGAAAGATTCAGGTGTGGCATCAAGACCGGATGTTGTGTGAGCATGGCACTTTGAGTAAAATGCCGGGCAGCTACACCACGGTGGCTGAGCACTTGCCAGAAAATAGCGCCACACACGGTCAATGGAACAGTCAACGCTATTTGAAGTGGGCGCGTCACATCGGTCCGAACGTGCATGTGGTTGTCGAGAGTATGTTTACGGAAGGCCCCGAACAAAGACATTATAAACGGGTCCATGCATTACTGAAATTGGCAGACACCCATTCAGATTCCGCCCTGAATGCGGCCTGCCAACATGCATTGGAACGCACGGCCAGTCCAGGATATCGAGTAATCAAACAATTACTGGAAACCGGTACATTCCACTTAAAGTCTAGCACCCCGGACAGTCCGGAACAATCATTTTTGAGAGGGGCCGGCTATTATGAACAATAATCAATCTCGCTTACAAATAATTGTCGGCCAGTTGCGGGAGATGCGTCTGTCAACGATGGCAGATCAACTCCACAATCTCTATCTTTCAGAGCAGAGTCAAGACATGACCCCACTGGATTATCTGGAAGTCATCGTCAATGAAGAGTATCAGGTGCGCCAGGCCAATCGCATTGAACGCTATAAGAAACAAGCCAATCTGTCGCATAAAACGGCGCAGATTTCAGAAATCCGATACGAAGCTGGCAGAGGATTGAAAAAAGAAAGTATAGAACAGCTGTCGACCAACAATTATATTCAACATCACCGCAACGTCATTGTGCAGGGTGCCACAGGCACCGGTAAAAGTTACCTGGCAAATGCGTTAATCAACCATGCGATTGAATCTGGATTTACAGGTAAATATTATCGCATGACTGAACTTCTGAATGATATCGATCTGGCTGAATTTCAGGGGACTTTGGATAAACTGTTAAAGAAACTAATGAAAGTGGACGTTCTCGTAATCGATGATTTTCTTCTAACATCCACTAAGGAACAAGAACAGAAACACCTGATGGAAATCTTTGAGTTACGCAGTCGTGAAAAATCTTTGGTTCTGTGTTCGCAGATGGCTTCTGCGGAATGGCATAAGAAGCTGGGTGGTGGTGCGATTGCGGACGCCATCCTCGATCGGGCGTTTTCAAAATCATATAACCTCATGTTAAGTGGTGAGTCCTTACGTAAAAATGATGGTATCGATACACCGATTTAAGTGGTAACGGCAAACGCGATTTACGTGGTATCGTAAATCGCGTTTTTATGGTACTTTGGCAGCGCCGTAAGCAAAATAGTAGGTTTTAAAGTTTAATTGTGACTTTAGGAGATATTTTTCACCTGTTTTAAGTGTTATTTTGCATGTAGGAATATAGCTATCATTTTGGGAGTTCTGTACACTAAGTGAATTTCAATCTAAAAAATCGAATTTCCATACGATATGAGAAGTCGCTTTTTTAGATTGTTGTATTCCACTTAAGCACTCATTACTTCAATAACTGTTCAGGAGCGACCAGTTCTACTTTTATTCTATCTGGGTCTTCAAAATAGACGGCATAGTGATTATCTCCACCAGCAAAAGGATGATTTTTTTGATAGAGAATGTTTATTCCTTTTTCTTTTAATTGGTCTGTCATTTCATCTACGTGCTGACGTGAACTTGCGTGAAACGCCAGATGATTAAGACCTACTTGGCGTCTATGGTACGGTATATCTGAAAATCTTTCCTCTACTTGGACAAAAACAATGTATGTATCATCTATTTTCCAACTTTGCCCACTTTCCCATTTTTGAAAAAAAGTATATCCCAATTCTTCAAGAAACCAACCCCAAAATTTTGCTGTGTTTCGCAAGTAGAAAGTACATAGAAATGCAATGAAAAATGCAGAGGGTTGCCACCCTGTATCTGTATTGTCCATTTAACGTGATTTCGATAATGCATGACTGAGTCGATAGCTTTC
>NZ_JCANUC010000034.1:0-17126 GCF_059568765.1 Lacicoccus kunmingensis DSM 17847
CTGCTTCTTCTTTAACATGTTTATCATAATTGTTGCCTCTGGACATAATGGACACCTTCCGTAAATTGATATCTTACTATATACTATTCGTCCGCGTTTACTGTGTCCATTTTCTAGTCTAACTTCAGTGCGCATGTCGCATCCAGCATCAATTTGCCCTGGTTGGATGATGACTGCTTGGGCGGCCGATTGCTCCCATCGCCACTCGGTGGGGGCGGTGGATTATGATCATCGTCGTCATCATCTTGCGCGTCACCTGTGTCAGATGGTTCAGCCGCGTGTTCATCCTGTTGCATCTGGACCATCCGTTCATTCAGGGTGTTGATGTATGCCGCATCGAACCGTTTGCGGAAATGGGTCATCGAAGAGGCTTCGAACGGCGGTTCGTTCTTAAACGCCTCGAGCCCGAGGAAATACTGCATATATGGATTCTCCGTCACAGTTTCGACGGTCTCTTCATCACTGAGGCCGAGTTTTTCTTTGATAATCAGCGCCCCAAGTGCAAGGCGGGCCGAATTCGCACGACTGCCTTGACTGGTGTCTCCGAGCTACTTGATATATTCCGACTCGACTTCCTCCCAGGGAATGAGCGATGCCATACGCACCCAGCGGTTGTCGGGGTTCAGCCGGCCTTCGAACGGCAGGAAAAAGTCCTCGGACATGATCATCTGGTTCTGATTGTGTGTATACATAAGGAAGCCTCCATCCACAAAATTGGTTGGTTCCATGATAAATGACTTTGCATCTGATTTCGACAAAAATGTGTATAAACCGCATTAAATCAAAGAAAATTTAATTTTCAGTAAGCCCTAATTACTTAGTAAACGTATATTTAAAATACTTATTAAGCGTGGGAGGGCCAGAAGAAACCCATATTTCACCCTTCGAAGGTTGACTGATAAATGAAGCTACTGTCTTTCCTTCTCCAAAATCTTGAGATAGCCTACATATTGAATGCGGTTCATCTGATCTATCTTTCAACACTGATTGTGCCTTGGTTATGTCAAAATTTTTAATGTTTTCATAAATTAACTTTTCAGCTTTCTCTCGCCTTATATTTGAATTCAAAAGATCTTCACCTTTTTTCATCTCAAATGATTTCAGAGTATCATTAACAATATGATTAGTATGTACTATAACATTTTTTTCTGGGTACAACTCACCTATTGTTGAAGGTAAAATTTCCAGGTTTATTGCCTCACTACCCTGCAAGACCATAAGATTTCTTGATGAAGCTCTCTCTATGGAATTTAATGAATTTCTAACGTCTGTTATATTATTCTTTGTTAATGCCAAGCCGGAGAAAAGATATCTTGGCAGACCTTCTTTCCAACCACTGGTCGCTATGAAGTTTCCTGCTACACCTAGTCCGAATTCATTGATTCCTATATGTGAAATTTGTCCAACGGGTGCTAGCATAAGAATTCTTGGAAAACCATCAGGGATATATTCAATAACTTTGAACATCTTTTTATAATAATCCGGTAAATCTACATTTTGAGCAATAATATTTTCTTCATAATTTTTTTCGGATAAAACTGTAAATGTTGTACATTCATGACTGTAACTATCTATTTTTTTATTTACTTCTGCTCTTAACTGTAAAAGGTATGCTTCCCATAATTCAATCCTTGCACCTTTTGATAGTCCAATTATCAATTCATCAAAGAATGGTGTGTATTTCACAACATATTTTTGATAATCTAATGCAATTTTCCTTAAGTTTTCATCATTAGCTTCATCACTCTTATTAGACAAATAATTTATTGCTAAATCTATATGTTTTTTAATATCTTCTCTACATACTTCACCGTATTGTTGGCCGATGTCACTAAAAGTACCACTGAAACTATGGAATTCGAATGGTTTATCAAGATTAGACAATTTGAATCATTCCTTTTATTTAATTAATTTGCATTTTTTGATTCTTTCCACCTTACAAATTCCTCTTTTACTTCCTGAAGTGATGACTTGTTATATACCAAATCTAATGTAGTAAGTGCTAGCCCTTTAATAGCATAATTCAATCCAGCCATACCCGTTTCAGATTTGGAGTCACGAGTAAATTCATGTGTATGATTTATATTATCTCCAATTCTTATGTAAGGATGGATTGTGGGAGTAATCTGACCCACATTACCAATATCAGAGGAACCTAAACCTCCAATTTTGGGAGGTGGATCTACCTTAACACCGATACTCTCCCAATTTTCTTTAAATAGATTGGCTAATGTAACATTATTATTTCTCTCTGCATAGATTAACCCTTCTTCTATCTCACTATAACAACCTAAAGATCTAGAAGAACTCCTTACAGCTTCGTATACTTTCTCTTTAGCAATTTCCAGTCCTTTAATATCTTTGGCTCTGATAATGAATTGAGCTTCACAATAATTAGGAACAATATTGGGTGCTTCCCCACCATTAGTTACTATACCGTGTACTCTCACATCATCTGTCATAAATTGTCTGATACTATTTATTGCATTATAACTATTTAACAAGGCTTCAAGAGCACTAGCACCTTCTTCAGGAGCAGATGAAGCATGAGATTCTTTTCCGTAAAACTTAAACTTTACTCCTACACATGCAAGCCCTCCACGCAAGACCATAGTTTTATTTTTAGGATGAACCATCATAGCAACATCAAGATCATCAAAGATGCCCTCTTCAATCATGTATATTTTACCACCCCCTCCTTCTTCTGCCGGGGTGCCTATTACTTTAATTTTCCCTTTAAAATCTGGAACAGCTTTTTTAATTGCTACTGCCGTACCAACAGCGGATGCAGCAATAATATTATGACCGCAAGCATGCCCCAAATCTGGTAAAGCATCATACTCTGCAATGATGCCAATAGTTGGTCCGTTATCTTCACCCCAAACAGCTGTAAATGCTGTTGAAATTTGAGCAACGCCTCTTTCTATAACAAATCCATTTTTTTCTAAATATTCAGTGAGTAAATTAGATGCAAATTCTTCATCAAAACCTAATTCTGGATTTTCGTGAATAGACAAAGCAATTTCTCTAAATTCATTATTATTATCATCTATTGTTCTCAATATCTTCTCTTTTAATTCCATTATAGGACTCCTCACTTATTATTAAATTCATCTTGAATTTTCTTCAAGAAATTACTGTTGGCAGATATATCATATGCTGTCATTGCCAGTGCTTTTGCCGCACTGTTAAGAGCTTTCATACCCTTTTCTGAAATTGAATCTTCTGTGAAACCTTTAGTATGGTTGATTGATTCCCCTATTTTTATATAAGGATGGATTGTTGGTATAATTTGACTCACATTCCCGATATCAGAGGATCCTAACCCCCCGACCTTTGGAGGCGGGCTTATCTCAATACCCATTGATTCCAAATTATCACCGAATAATTTTGCCATCGTTTTATTTTCATTACGTTCAGCATATTGTAAGTGTTCAACTATTTCACATTCGGCACCAACCGCATTTGAGGCATTTTTTACAGCATTGAATACTTTCTCTTTGACTCCTTTTAATCTTTCCAAAGTTACGCTACGTATAAGAAATTTTGCTTCACAATATCCTGGTACGATATTTGCTGCTTCGCCACCATGAGTGATTACACCATGAATTCTTACGTCATCTGTAAAAAACTGCCTTAAACTATTTATAGAATTAAAACTATTCAACATAGCATCCAAGGCACTTACACCGAGTTCAGGAGCTGAGGAAGCATGGGATTCTTTACCATAGAACTTGAGGGTTACGCTAACTCGTGCTAATCCACCTCTAAGAATCATTGTCCGATTTTTGGGGTGACACATCATAGCTACATCGAGATCATCAAATACTTTATCTTCAGCCATGATTACTTTTCCGCCCAGACCTTCTTCAGCAGGCGTACCTATCACTTTTAAGGTTCCCTTGAAATCTTTAATGTTTTTCTTTATTCCAACAGCTGCACCTACCGAAGCCGTACCTATCAAATTATGCCCGCAAGCATGTCCTAATCCTGGCAAAGCATCGTACTCAGCCAATAATCCAATTGTAGGACCACTTTCAGATCCTTCAAGAGTAGCAATAAAGGCAGTTTCCAAACCTGCTACCCCTCGGGTGACATTAAAATCATTTTCTTCCAGATAATCAGAAAGCCATTTTGATGCTTTATACTCCTCATAACCCAATTCAGGGTTTTCATGAATTTTAGTTGCTATATCCCTTAGATCGGAATCTATTGAATCAATTTCTTTAGATATGCTTTCTTTCGTTAGTTTAGTAACCATAATTTTCTCCTTTATATAAATTTATTTTACGATAGGTAGACCTATCAGTGGCCAATATACGAAGGCTGAGATTATTATTACGATGTATACTACAAAACATAAATACAATCCGGTTACAAATAAGTCTTTACTTGAATAGTAATTGTAAGAATATGTAGTCATCGTTCCTACTGATTGAGATGGAAACAGATAACCAATACTACATGCTGAAAGACAAATCATTCCAATCCATAGGGAATTATATTCAGTTCCTAAAGCAAAGGTCAAAGCTATAGGCATCATCGAGGCTATCATCGCAGTCATATTAGTAAATCCAACTCTTATCAATGTAAAGAGAAATAGTAAGCTTATTACTAATATGAATAATGGTAAGTCGCTCAAATGATTAAATGCCAAATTCGATGCCCATTCTACTATTCCAGAGTTTTCAAATGCCAGTGCTATAGTAAAGCCAGCAGCAAATAATAACGGCACGCCCCAATCAACCTGTTTTATGACTTTGTTCCATTTTAGTAAGTCTATAAAGGGAACAAACAAAAATATTGAAACCATTACTGCTGACATCGGTATAGAAATGCCATGGAAACCTTGACTGACCCAAAGTGTTATCAGAAAAAAATAAAGAATTAAAAGTTTTACTTCTTTATTTTTTATTGGACCTATTCTTTCTTGCTCTTTTTTTATAAAATCACTCAGTTTTTCGTCCTCAAAGTCTTCTAATGGAAATCTCAAGTTTAGGATGATCCAAAAAATAAATAATGTGATTAGAGTCGGAGGTAACATAACAACAATCCAATACATATACTCCCATTGATAATCTAACATTGAATTGAATAAGCTTGATGCGTAAATCGTTCCTGTAGCCCCTGTCATAATAGATACTGCACAGATTATAGGAGTATAAGTAATAGATATCATTGTAGATTTTGCTAAATCATTTCCTTTTTGGAGAGATAAAGTATTGATAATCCCTAGTACTATAGGAATTAAAACAACAACTCTTCCAATTGCATTAGGAATAAAAAATGTTAGAATAAAACAAATTATAATTAAAGAAAGATTAATATATTTTGGCTTACTTTTTGTAAATGACAGTATGAAATAAGCAATTCTTTTGTCTAGTCCTGTTTCTTCTACGGCTACACCCATGATTAACATAACAATTATCATCCAGATTACATCTTCACCTAAACTACTGGCAGATACTTCAAAACTTAGAACCCCAAAAAGAGGATACAGACATATCAGCAGCATACTAGTAATAGCCGGGGGCAGTAACTTGGTGAACCACAATGTAATACCAATAAAAGTTATTAAAAGTGCTCTAAATCCTTCTGAGGTTAAATCGTCTGGCAATGGAATCATTGAAGAAAATAGCAACAAAGCAATCAAAGATGTTAATATACTGATTTCCCAAATCATTTTTACTTTATCTCTGTTCAAAATCACACCTTCTACCTAATCAGATAAAATTATCTTTTAAATTTGCAACATCTAGTCTCCCTTTAACTCCAGATATTATTAGTAGTATTAACAAAGTTCTTTGCGGAGATAAGTAGCCATCTGTATTCTTGTACCATTCACCAAGAGTGTGTGTTTGACCACCTTCTCCACCTCTGCCGATCGTAATGGCTGGAATTCCTTTATGAATTGCTATGTTGGAATCAGTGCTTCCTTCATTAATATAATCCGTTTCTATACCTAAATGTCGATTTACATGATTCGCAATACTAACGATTAATGCATTTCTAGACTGTTCTCCACCAGGCCGGTCTCCAACTATATTTACTTGTGAAAATATCTCTGTATTATTCCACCTTTGTCTTTCTTCTTCTATGCTTATATCTATCATTTCTAATATCTTATCTTGCATATTCTTCAATTCTTCAGAAGATGTTGATCGAATATCAAGAAGCATTTTAGCATTGCTGGCAATAGAGTTTACTGAGGTACCACCGTTCACAGTACCTACGGTAAAGGTCGATTTATAATTGTTCGATGGATTTAAATCTGCAATTTTACTTATTGCACGGCCCATGGCATGTATAGAACTAGGTAATCCATATTCTCTATAACTATGGCCTCCTTTTGTTATAAATTCCACTTCAATTCTTTTACTAGATGTCGCCCCATAAATAACCTGCTCTTTTTTCATACCGTCAATTGAAATAAATGCTTTAATATTTTCTATTTCTTTAAAAAGATTTTTTACTCCTCTCAAATCTCCAAGACCTTCTTCTCCTACAGTTGCTACAAAAATAATATTTGAATTAGTCTGAATATTAGAATTATTCAAATTTTTAATAATGGTAATCAATTCCGCTAATCCTCTAGTATCATCAAAAATACCTGGCGCCTTATAAATTTCACCATCTTTTTTGACTTGAATAGAAACATTTTCACCAAACACTGTATCCATGTGAGCAGAGATTATGATATTTGAATTATTTACTAAGCCTTTCCTAATACCTATTACATTACCTACTTCATCTTTTCTGACATAATGAAGATCAAGTTCCCGAAACCTCTGGAGTAGATAATCCCCTCTTTCTCGCTCTTTAAAAGGTGGAGCTGGAATCTCAGTTATATGGATTTGTTCTTGTAAAGTCCTATCATTATCGATTTGAATCTCTTCTAATACTTGTTTTACGTCATCGTCATTTAACAAAATATCAATACTTTTTTTTAATTGTGAGTCAATCAAAACTTCATCCCCCTATTCTCACAAATTTTTTGAAATATACCTTTATTTTCATTTAGCGGATAGTGACATGCTACGAGATGGCCATCCGCCTCCAAAGTGAGTGATGGTTCTTCATTAATACATTTTTTTGTAGCATATGGGCACCTAGTACGAAAGCTGCAGCCACTAGGAGGATTTACTGGGCTAGGTGTATCCCCTTTCATAATATCCTCTTCATCTTCACTTCTCATGGTAGGATCAGGAACAGGAATGGCTTTTAATAGTCCTTCAGTATAAGGATGTTTTGGGTTTGTAAATAATTCATCTGTATCCGAAACTTCAACTATTTTACCTAAATACATAACTGCTACCCTTGTACTAATATGTTTAACTGCCGGTAAACCGTGAGCTATAAACAAAAATGTCAAATTAAATTCCTTCTGTAACTTGGATAACAAATTTAAAACTTGAGCTTGTATTGAAACATCTAATGCTGATACAGGTTCATCACATACTATTAATTTAGGTTTTAATGCCATTGCTCGAGCAATTCCTATTCTTTGTCTCTGACCCCCACTAAATTCGTGTGGATATCTATTTGCAAATGATTTATCCAGACCTACTAAATCTAACAATTCCAATACCTGATTCTTTAAATCCTTACCCTTGGTTTTCTTATGTGTAATCAAGGGTTCTGCCACAATATCAAACACTTTCATGCGTGGATTTAATGACGAGAATGGATCTTGAAATATCATTTGAATATCACTTCTTTTTTCTCTCATTTTTTTCTTAGATAGGCTATTTAAATCTTCACCTTCAAATAATATTTCACCCTCGGTTGCTGTTAATAATTGAGTAATTAGATTTCCAGTCGTTGACTTACCACATCCAGATTCACCAACTAAGCCGAGGGTCTCACCATGCTTTATTTTCAAATCAATACCATCAACTGCTTTAAGATATTCTCTTTGTTTCGTAAAAAGTTTTTCTGTGACATCAAAATGCTTTTTTAATCCTTTCACTTCTAAAATATAATCATCAGTTTGTTTGCTTAATATTTTCATTAGATTGAGTCACCTCTTCATCATATAGCCAACATCTTATTTGGTTATTGTTTATAGTTTCTAATTTGGGATTTTCTTTTTTGCAAATTTCCATAGCATAAGGACAACGAGGATGAAATCTACAACCTTGAGGCATGTCAGTTGGCACAGGCACATTACCACGTATGGATATGAGGTCCTCATTTCTTTCATGGACTTTCGGAGTGCTTTCTATTAATCCTTTAGTATAAGGATGTTTAGGTTCCTTAAAAAGTGTAAACACGTCAGATTCTTCAACCACTTGACCGGCATACATAACAACGACTTTATCAACTACTTCTGCTACTACCCCTAGATCATGAGTGATTACAATAATCGATGTGCCTAGATCTTTATTAATCTTACGCATTAATTTTAAGATTTGTGCTTGAATAGTAACATCCAACGCTGTAGTAGGTTCATCAGCTATTAATAGTTCAGGATTACAGGAAAGAGCCATAGCAATCATCACTCTTTGTCTCATTCCACCACTCAATGAGTGTGGATACATATTAAATACTTTGTCAGGTCTAGGTATCCCAACTTTCTTAAGCATCTCAACACCTATTTTTTTTGCTTCAGACTTACTAGTCCTCTGGTGTAGTATAATAACCTCTGCAATTTGATTACCTACTGTAAATACAGGGTTCAGTGAGGTCAAGGGCTCTTGGAATATCATAGATATTTCGTTGCCTCGGACCTTTCTTAGTTTCCTTTTACTTAAAGTAGTCAGCTCTTTATCTTTAAATTTTATATTCCCTCCTACAATTTTTCCTGGAGGCTTGATTAGACCTAAAATAGAAAAAGAAGTTACACTTTTTCCACTACCAGATTCACCTACGATTGCTATTACCTCTCCTTTGTTCATGTTGAAAGAAACACCATCAACTGCAGGTACTGTCCCCTTTTCTGTTTCAAAATGTGTTTGCAAACCACTTACTTCCAATAATTTTTCTTTCTTATTCATATTTACACCCCACTATTTAAGAAATTTAGTTAAATTAAAGCTTTTGTCTAGGATCTAGAACATCTCTTAACCAGTCTCCCAAAAAGATTATTGCTAGAACTGTCACAGTGATAGCGATACCAGGAAATGTGGCAATCCACCAACTTGTAGCTAAGTAATCTCTACCTGCTGATAACATCTGTCCCCATGATACGGTGGGTGGCTGAACCCCGAGTCCCAAATAACTTAAAGATGCTTCCAACACTATAGTTGTAGCAACACTTAAAGTTGAAATCACAATAAAAGATGGTAATACATTTGGAAAAATATGCTTTAAAATAATCCAAAAATCATGAGTACCAATTGATTTTGAAGCTTTAACAAACTCCCTTTCTTTTATGGAAAGCACATCTCCACGAACTAACCTGGCATAAATCACCCAATTTGTTATCCCAATTACAAATATTAAAGTCAGTAGACCTGGGCCTAATACCCCGAGTATAACTAGGATGAAAAGGACATTGGGAATAGATAAGAATGCATCGACAATTCTCATTAAAACATTATCTAACAATCCTCCATAATAACCAGCAAGAAGACCAATTAACATTCCGATAAAACCCGCAACTACAACAGAAAAAACCCCGACTAATAGTGACACTTGTGTACCATAAATAATTCTACTCAGTAAATCTCTTCCTAAATTATCGGTACCTAAAATATGGGCACTCATGCCCCCTTCAACCCATACAGGAGGAACGTTCATAGCTGCATAATTTTGAACAGAAGGGTCGTGAGGAGCTATAACAGGCGCTGAAAGTGCGATTATAAAAATCAATAGTGTGACGATGAGTCCAATTGTTCCTGTTTTACTTTTTAAAAGTAATTTTAACCATTTTTTTGAGAATGATAAAGGCCTTTTTTTATTCTCTAATTTCATTGAGTGCTCTACTTGAACATCTGTCATCTACCTCAGTCCCCTTTCCCCAGTTTGATTCTTGGATCAAGTATTCTATAAAGAATATCAGCTATTAAATTCATTGCTATAACAATGAAAGCAACCATAAAGATTGTAGCTTGAACTATTGCCATATCTCTTCCGTTAATAGCATCAATCAACAGTTGACCCAACCCTGGCCAAGAAAATACCACTTCTGTAATCAAAGCACCACTTACTAATGAAGATGTTTGTAAAAACATTATAGTGATAAATGGTACCAGTGCATTTCTAAATGCATGTTTATTAATTACTACAAAATCTCTAAGTCCTTTACTTTCAGCTGTTCTGATATAATCTTGATTTAGTGTTTCTAACATACTAGAACGTAAAACTCTAGTCATTTCTGCAGAACTCGATACACCTAGCGTGATTGCAGGTAATATAAGATGCCAAATAGTACCTCTTCCTGATACTGGGAAAATCCCCATTATTACAGAGAAGAATAAGATGAGCATAATACCTACCCAGAAGTTAGGCATTGCTTTTCCTAGCACAGAAGTTCCTGAAACAAAAACGTCAAGAAAAGAATTTCTTTTTATTGCGGAAATGATGCCTGAAGGTATAGAGACAATTACGGCTATTAACATAGCAAAAAGAGCCAATTCAAATGTTGCCGGTAATCTCTCTAACACTATAGGAAGAGCAGGTTGATTGTATCTATAAGAGTATCCGAAATCCCCTTGAAACATCCCTAACACAAAATTTATGTATTGCATATAGAATGGTTCATTTAAGCCTAAAGATTCTCTTAATGCAGTAATTTGTTCTTGACTAGCATCTTCCGGTAGCATTAAAGCAACTGGATCTCCTGCTACGTATAACAGCAGAAATACAAATAATGTAACTATGAATAATACTGGTATTATTTGTAGTATTCTCCAAAATAAATATCTAAACAAGCCAATCCCCCATTTCATTAATTAAAGGAGGTTACCCTCCTTTAATTAACTTTGAAAATATCTATTCACTTAATGTAATGTCTTCAACTCTCCAATATTCATCAATTCTAGGTGTAAAACTAATTCTGTCATCTACTGCATAAAAATTATCTAGTTGATGTAACATGATATTAGCTAAATCTTCATCAGCAATTCTTTGTATTTCAAAATATTGCTGTTCTCTTTCATCCTCATCCATATTTACTTCAGCTTCCATAAATAATTCATCCAATTCACTATTGCTATAGCCTATGTGATCTGACGATATATTGGATTGGTTGTGTCTGAAAGCATGGGCTGCATCCCACATTGAACTTGCCAACCCTATTAAATACAATTCCTGTTGTTCATTCGCATTTCTAACATCTGCGAATGCACTCCATTCCATAAAATCAATATTTACAGTGATTCCTACCTCTTCTAACATACCTGCGACTACTTCAGTAGTGGCTCTATCTTGTAAATATCTTCCATCTGGAGAATGCAACGTTAATTCTAAGCCATCCTCATAGCCAGCTTCTGCCAGCAATTCTCTTGCTCTATCAGGATCATATCTATAATTATCATAGAGAGTTTCATCAGCACCAAAGTTTTCAGGAGGTATTCTAGTTAAAGTTTCAGTTCCAGACCCATCTAACAAGATATCTAATAAAGTCTCATTGTCAATTGCATAGTCTATCGCTTGACGTACTTTTAAATCAGAGGTTACAAATTCTTCTTTATGGTTTGGTACTAGCATCATTACTCTATTGGTTGGGCCTTCAATAATACTTGTACCTTCATTAGAGTTCACTCTCTCCCAATCTGCAGGAGCAATATTATGAGCAATATCAACATCTCCTGAAAGCACTTCTGCAACACGAGTAGATGCCTCAGGGATTGAACGGAAAACTATTTCATCCCATATAGCAATTTCACCATCAAAATAATCATCGAAACGTTCTAAAGTGACCCTATCATCTAAAACCCATGAAACAAATTGGTAAGGACCCGTGCCTACAGGTTCATTTAGAAAATGATCAATACCATTTTCTTCAATGTAATTCATTGGTAACATTCCAGACCCCAATCTTGATAGCCTATTTAATAATACAGGCTGCGGGCCATCAGTATGAATTTGAACTGTATAGTCATCAATAATCTCAACTTCTTCAATTTGCCTATAATTTTCATGTTCTAGCAAGGTCTCATCATTAGCAACTCTTTCCAATGTAAATTTTACATCTTCTGCTGTAAATTCATCTCCATTGTGAAAAACTACGTCTTCCCTTAATTTGAATTCCCATGTTTCGTCATTTATTAACTCCCACTCTTCTGCTAAGTCAGGTGTAAATTCTTGTTCTTCAGGTTCATATTTAACCAAGTAACTAAATAAATTTTGGTGTATAGCTTCAGTACCGGTATTACTATGATTATGAACATCAAAAGAAATCATATCGGCTCCTTGAGCTATTGTTAGTGTCCGAGTGTTGCCATCATCAGAAGTTGCTTCTTCATTACCGTTCGTTCCACTTGCTACTTCATTGCCATTATCTTCTGTAGAATCCCCTTCTACTTCCGACTGATCATCTCCACCACAAGCAGCTAATACTAAAATCAAACCAAACATCAATGTGATTCTTAAGACTAAAAACCTTGACATAATTCATCCCCCTATATTTTTATTATTATTGCTTATAGAAATCGCTTACAAAATGTGTGATTTAAAGAACCCCTCCTTATATTAATCTTTAATTATAAGAATTTAAATATGTGTCTGAAAATTCCTACTTTTATTAATGTTTATTATATGATATATATGTATATAAAGAAAATATAGGTTTTTTATTAGGGTTAATAAAATTATTTTATTACAAATTATGAGAAGAGGATTTTAATGGATAAAAGAGATTGGTTTATACTAAAAACTGTTTTTGAAGAAAAAAATTTAACAAGAGCCTCTGAAAAACTATATGTATCACAACCATCATTGAGTTATAGAATTAAAAAAATCGAAGAATTTTTTAATGTTAAATTATTCATAAAATCTAGAAGAGGTCTTAACTTTACTGCTGAAGGCGAATATTTAGTTAAATATGCCAACAACATGATTCAAAAACTACAAGAAACAAGAGATGTTTTGAAAAATATGGATAATGAAGTAACAGGTACTTTAAGATTAGGGGTTTCAAGTAATTTTGCACTCTACATACTACCTACTTTACTCCGCACTTTTTCTGATAAATTCCCAAAAGTGAATTTTAAATTAGATACTATGCTTAGTACAGAAGTTATGGGTCTTTTAAGCGATGAATCTGTACATGCTGCTATTGTAAGAAGTGATTATCCCTGGAGTGGAGAAAAGGATCTACTTAAAGAAGAGAATTTATATATAATTTCAAGCACAGAAATTAGTTTATCTGAATTACCAAATTATAAAATGATTCAATACACTACAGATCAATCTCTTAAAAATACTATTGAGACATGGTGGAATGAAAGATTTATAGATCCTCCAACAGTAGAAATGGAACTTAATAGGCTTGGTTCATGTATTGAGATGGTTAAAAATGGTTTTGGTTATGCTATTGTACCTGAGATTTGTCTAAAAAAAGGGGACAATCTTTTCACTAAGGAAATAAAATACAAGAATGACTCACCTGTTCTACGCCAAACTTGGTTGATGTATTCTAAGCAATCAGAACAACTAAATATGGTTAAATATTTTATTGATTTTATGAAAGAATGGGATGAAACAATACTTGATGAAGTGTAATTTGTTATTTATAAGTTGATTTAAATTAAATTTATTTTATTATAAAGTCCGAAATTCATACTATGAAAACATTTAAAAAGAGTTGGAATCTTACTCAAGAATCCAACTCTTCCACTTATAATTTTATATTGTTACTTTTTCATTACAGGTTTTTTCAAAAATTCTCTTGCCGACTCCCCTGCAGTCTTGCCAAAGACTGATCCTGACATCAATCCGGAACCCCCTGGGTAATTATGATAAAACAGATCGCCAATCATCTCACCAGCTGCATAGCACCCTGCTATTTTATCTTCATTCTCATCAAGAACTTCTGCATTTTCATTCACTTTGATTGCACCAAAAGTGAATGTGATACCGCATGTGACTGGGTAAGCGTAAAACGGTCCTTCTTCGAATTTCAACGCCCAGTTCGTTTTGTTCGGGCTGAGGCCGACTGTCGATTTGCCGTCTTTTACTCCAGGGTTGTAGTCCCCGTCCTGTACAGCCGAGTTATATTCTTCAATTGTCTTAAGGAATTCAGCTTTATTGACACCCATCTTATCCGCAAGCTCTTCAACGGTCTCCGCTTCGATCACCGTCGCCTCTTCCAGATCATACTCTTTTCTTAAAAGATGTCTCACCTGCGAATCATAGATCTGGAAAGCTTTCTGATCCGTCTGTTTCAAAGTTTCCTTACCGTATTTTGCATAAGTATAGTTTCTGAAATCGAGGCCTTCGTCCACAAAACGCTTTCCTTCGACATTAACGATCAGTCCGAGCGGGTAGGATGACTTTTTATAGATGTCGCCCGGCTTGCTGTAATCGCCCGTTCGAGGTGAATTGTAATCCGTCGTATGTGCATGACAGCCGTCATACTGTCCGGCTTTCGCTGCACCGATATCCATCGCCATGAAAATTCCGTCACCTGTGTTGTACTCACTGCCGCGTACGACCGCATTTTCCCACTGTTTCCCCAGATGTTCGGCACGCTTCTCCTTATTGGCTTCAAAACCGCCGCATGCAAGAATTGCCGAGCGGCATTCGACCAGCACTTCACCATGCTCTTTACTGTTGACATGGACACCAGAGATTTTTCCGTCTTTTGTTTCAAGTGATACAGCCGGAGATTCATACCAGATGTCGATGCCTCTCTCTTCAGCTTTTTCAAATAAACCCTTGACAAGGCCGATGCCTTTATTGACTGTTTTTATAGGCAGACCGCCCCAGAATACCTTCTTGTCGTCACGTTCGAAGTACTGGTTTTCATTGAGCTGGAACCGTACGCCTTGTTCTTTCATCCATAGAACTGTTTCATATGATTTTGAACTCAGCAGATTCGCAAGCTTAGGATTACTTTTCTCCTGCGTCACTTCCATGATGTCATCATAAAAATCATTTTTAGAATATTGTGGAAGTTCTATGTTTTTAAGTTCGTCATCACTTAAATTACCAATGATGTTCGCCAGACCTTCCTTGTCATGATAAGCAACTCGGATAGCACCATCAGTAAAATATGAATTGCCACCACGTTTATTTATAGGACCCTTTTCCACCATTAGCACCTTCAAACCATCTTCATTTGCACTAATAGCTGCACTCAGTGCAGCATTACCTGTGCCGACAACCACAATGTCATAATTATATTTTGTCATATTCATACCCCTAACTTGTAAATGATAACTTAAGGATATGCTACGATAAGTGATAAGTAAAATATTCATTTTGTATGAAGTATCATAAAAATTTTTAATGATACTTCATTAAAAATTGTCAACAATAGGTTGCGTCCAGTATTTCTCAATTAATACTGACCATATAAAGTTGTATTCACAGAGTAAAAGCACGATAAGAATGAGCCAACTTCAAGAAATAGATGAGATGCTTTAAAAATATCATTATTTCCAGTATCTATGGACCGTTAAATTATTCAAAAGTTCCTTTAACAATAATATCTCCATCCTTCATCATGTGTTTGCCCTTTGCAAAAACATGATTGATTTCCAATGTTTCTTTTTTAATTAAAAGAATATCAGCATCGATACCCTCTACGATTCTACCTTTATTTTCAAGACGTAACACCGTCGATGTATTAGAAGTAATAAGTGACAATGCCTCCTGAACCGAAATACTTTGCTCTTTAACTGATTTCGCAATTTGTGCAAAAAGTTGTTCTTGAGTGGCAACTCCAAATCCAGTCATTTCACCATTTTCATCAAACACGGGCAAACTGCCATTTCCATCAGAAGAAACCGTGACGTTATTCATATTTCCTCCCTGCTCTTTAAAATATTTAATCCATTCAGCGGTATACTTATCTGCTGTAATATCTACATAACATCCTTTATTTGATATTTCTATGGCCTCATCAACTAATCTTTTGGATCTGGTGATATGAGTTGCATAAATATTTGCTGGAGGTATTTCATAATCATTAATCAATTTCCGAAGAATGTTGAGCCTTTCTTTACCAATGCCTACATGGAAGTGAATGACACCTGCTTTCTTACTCAACAGACCACCAATTCTAGCTTCCGCTGCTAATTTAGCAATTTCATGCACAGATGGTTGGGCAGATCTTGAGTCCGAGATTGCAATTTCTCCTGTTCCTATAACTTTATCTATAAGAATAATGTCTTCTTTAACCGAAGAGGTAATTGTTGGTGTTGGTACATGATAATTACCTGTGTAAATGTAAGAAGTTATTCCTTCATCTTCAAGTCCTCTTGCTTTGGCAAGCAATGATGTCATATGACGAGTAGTACCGTCTGTACCAAGACATCCAACAACTGTAGTTACACCTGCTTTTATTATACTACTAAGTTGTATTTCTGGAGTTCGGGTTGAGAACCCACCTTCTCCGCCTCCCCCAATCAAATGAACATGAGGATCAATAATACCTGGACTAATAATCATACCTTTTGCATTTACAACTTTCACTTCAAATGATTCTTTAATCTTGTCTTCATCGATATCTCCGATTTTTACTATTTTACTATCACTTAATAGAATTGAGTAATTGCCTAAATACTCAGGAGTATATATTTCTCCATTTTTAATCAAGGTAAACATTTCCTCACCCTTTGTATATTTTTTTGAATTCTCTGAATAAAAATAATTGTATACTTTTACCTGAATTATTCATAGAAAATCATTAACAGGCAATTAATGCCGGTTTCACTGGCTTTTCAAGGGAATGGCCATTCACTTGAAAAGTGAAAAAAGAACCCAATTCTGATAAGGTTAAAGCACTACCAAATAACCATCAGAAAGGGTTCTTATAATGGCTACTTTACCGCAAATCTCACTGGATTTCAATCGCAAGATCAAACTTTCAAACGACGGCGGTGCACTGTCATCGGATACGGGCAGTTTCCTCTTCCGGGAATTCGATGAAACAATCGGATTCTCAAAGACGATTAACCAACATCTGCACTTGAAAGACGACCGGCTGTACCACATCCATTCCAATGCAAATCTGT
>NZ_JCANUC010000035.1:0-13638 GCF_059568765.1 Lacicoccus kunmingensis DSM 17847
CAAGGGAATCCAGAATCCCACACCAAGGGAATCAAGAATCCCTTCAAAAGGGAACTAATGATACTGAACTTAGTGATACTGAACTTAGTGACACTGATAATAACTTGAATAATATGTATACAGGTAATTCAAGCAATTCAAATAACCCTTCTGGTAATGCTGGGGATAATAATTTTAATAAAGAAGAACATAAAAAGGACATGATCCTAAATAAATACCCTCAACCGATAACATTAATAGTTAAACAATTACCATATGATGATTGTAAAGATGTTATGGATATTATATTTAAAGCCAAGAGCAGTATTATAAAAGAACTAGGCAAAGAATATTATAGATATGGTTGTGATTTTACTTTGGAAGAACATGCAATAGAAATAGCAGAAACTGTACAAAGAGTAATTAATGAAGCTAAATCTAATAATTCAAGTATAAAGAACTATCATGCTTATTTAACTAAATCTATTAAAAATTACTACAATGAATATGCACATCAGATGTTAAAAGATCAAGTTGAAAGAGATATGGCAAACGCTACACCATTTAATATAGGTTAATTAGTAGAAATATTGCATGCAATGTATGTATTATGTTGACTGTGTATGCATTGCATGCTATGATATATATATCAAATAAATTAAGAGGTGAAAGTAATGAATTTATTTTATTTTTCAAGTTTAGTCAATGTAACGCTTAACAGTGCTACAGAACATCTAATGCTTCTGAATATCTTTGGACGTGCTAATTCTTTATTACAATCTTTATTCCAAGGTCTACAAGGTTTAGTTGTTAGTCTATTCAGTATCGCACTAATTATTATATTCATGGGGAGTTTCTTCGGATCACAAGAAAGTAAACAGAAAATGAAATCTGCTTTACCCTGGGCTTTCCTTGCATTTATAGGGGCATTATCAATCACATTGATTATCAACTGGGTACAAACAAACTGGTAAATTTGAATAAAGGTTGAATATGTTGAATTTCAACCTTTTTATTTTAATTTAAGTGTCTAAAAAAGGTGGGTTAAATCATGCAATACAATACGGAACAACAACGTGAAAGAGAACTATCAGAAAAGGGGCAAATAGAATTACCTTTAGAAATTGATAAGGATAGATATGTTTTCGTATTTAAACTGAAACATATTATCTATACTCTCCCTTTCTTAATTGCTTCTGGAATATTAGTTTTCTTTATTTATCAAACCGATATTTTCAATCCGCCATTATATTTCTATCTATTCTGTTTTTTACCACCGTTACTATTGTTTACATTTTTGCAATTTGAAAGTAGCTATAGAAGAAAAAATATAAATTTAGTTTCAGAGATTATTTACAATTATAATTTCAAAAAAATGAAGAAAAAATTTATATTCAAAAAAGATTTTAATGTAACTAATAAGGGTGATTTTATGAATGATATTAGAAGTGTGCTGGATATATACGATATTACAAACGATTGCTATGAAACAATTGATGATCGTTTAGTCAAAGTAATAGAGGTATCTAGTATAAATTTAAAAACTTTGTCTGAAAAAGAAGAATCCAGAGTTTACAAGTCATTTGAAACGTTTCTCAATGATTTGGAAGAAGAATATTTACCAATGCAATTTATGATTTATGCAAAACCAATCAGTCTGAAAGATTATATTAATTACTGTAAAACAGAAGCACAAAAAAATACTGAAATTAAAGCAAGATTGCTAGCTGAAAGCTATATAGATTATACAAATGATATACAAAAAAACAGAAATATGGTTAATAGAAATAGATTTATTTCAGTTGATGTCACTTACAAAAATGCAGATAGTTTTGACGAACTAGATAAAAAGGCACTGAGGTTAAAATCAAAAATCGAAAATATGCTAGTAGGTAACTTAAAACTGACCGCAAAAGTTTTGAATAATGCAGAGTTGCATGAGTTACAACACACTATTATAGATTACGAAGGATCACAACTTAGTTCTATAAACCGTGATTTTGATACAGATGTTACTTTGACCAAAGATGAATTTGATGACGCAATTAAAGAATATGAAAAAGAAAAGAGAAATCGTATTCACATTTAAAAGGGGTGGAATTATGTTTGGATTATTTAAAAAGAAAAAACAAACAGAAACGATTGAAGAAAGCTTCCTCAATGCCAATCCAAAAACGTTAAATAGTCTATCACCAGACAGTATCATTATTGAAGATGATTATATTAGATCTGGCGGTAACTATACAAAAACATATGTTATACCAGAATATGAACAGTTAATAGATAGAAAACTAATTCAAGAGATGAGTGAAATTAGTGAAAATATTAGTTTCACATACCATATTGAAAAAATATCAAATGAAGAAGTAAGGAAATCACTTTCTCGTTCTATAGAACAAAGTGAAACTTTAATAGATAGCAAAAATGTGAAAGAGCATAGAAAAGCCGAAGCCGAAGCCCAAAGAGATAATGCTAAAGCAATCTTAAAAAAGTTAGCATATCGTAACGAAAGATTATATTATTTCAATGCATTAATTCACATAGTGGCTAAATCGAAAGAAGAATTAGGAAGATTAGAAACAAGCGCAAATGCTGTCTGTACACAATTTGGAAGATTGATGTACCCTCGATTAAAAAACAAAGAAGCATTTCAATCAATGTTGCCTTTAAATAGTAACAAAATAAAAGAAATGACCTATCGCTCAATGAGTGCAGGGGCAGTCAGTTACTTTTTCCCTTTTCATGAAAATGAAATTATTATGGATAACGGTATTATCGTAGGAAAAAATAGACAAACAAATAATATCGTTAAAATTGACGATAATGCATTACTGAACAAGCATAAATTTATTGTTGGTATTAGTGGCTCTGGGAAAAGCACCTATTTATTTAGTGATATGGCTCGTAAGAAAGCATTTAATAAAAGAATATTTACTATTGATCCCAAAGGTGAGTTTGGTGATCCATATGAAGCTATGGGCGGACAAAATATTGTTTTCACTAAGAACAAAGGTGGATCTACCATAAATATTTTTGATTTACCTACACGTTCAATAAGTATTCATGCAGATGATGATACTTATGAAACAACAAAATTTGTAGCAAATCCACTCTCTGACCATATCTCACAACTATTAATTACATTTAATTTAATGTACCCAGAAATGACTACTGAAATGGAAACGGAATTAACAAAGATACTAACTCAACTTTATGATATTCATGGGTTTTCTATAGAGAAAGACAAGCTAGATTTAAGCGAAGTGAAAGCAACAGATTATCCAATATTAGAAGATTTATATAACTATATGAGTGTGAAAGAACATGGTGGTAGGTTTACTAAAATACAGGAAAAATCTAATGAGAGTATTGAGAAAATAGAGGTCGAAGTAGAACGGGATAGTTACGCTTTTGATACATTGCAACCGTTCTATAAAAAACTAGAGCAATTTGTTGCTGGTATATATAAAAATGTATTTAACAATCATACAAATATAAAGATAGAAAATAGATTAGTTTGCTTTGATATTCAAGATGTTACAGAAGATGAAAACTTATCGAAAATAGTATATTTCAACGTATTAAACTATATAAAAACAACAATTCTTTCTTCGCCCGAAGAAGATACATTTGTTTATATTGATGAAGGACATTATATAGCCGATCCCAAAGTAGTATTGGCAATGAAACACTTATTCATCATGATGAAAGTGTTTAGGTCGTTAAACACCGGTGTAGTGGTTGCTACACAATCTATAGAAGATTTTTTAAGTGCTAAAGATGAACATAGAAACTATGGTGAAAGTGTCATATTACAGTCCACACAAAGGTTAATCTTACCTATGCAAGAAAATGAAGTTGATGTTATCAATGAAAAATTAAGATTACGGTTGACCGAAGATGATAAGCAATCTTTAAAAGTAATATCGGGTGAGAAAACTGATGAAACAGGTAAAGGATTTTATTATGTCGGTGCAAAGAAAGTGAAAATACAGGTAGAACTAACAGAATTAGAAAAAGCACTCTGGTTTGATAAAAACTTTGAAATTTTTGATGAAAGAATCAAACAAATCAAAGAAGATTAGTGGTGATCTAATTGAGCAATAATGATAAACAAAAACAAGCTAGAAATTTAATAATACGATCAGCCATTATTAAATTACTAAGCATGGTAAGTGGCACTTTCTTATTAATAATGGGTGTGGTAATACTTTTTATTATAATTATTGCTTCAGTATTAAATGCAGATTTTGATACAGGAACGGGCATAGGTGGCGGTACTAAACCTTTACCAGAACATGTAGAAAGTGTAAGACCATTAGTTGAAGCCGAAGCCGAGGAACAAGGAATCAGTGAATATACTGATATTATATTGGCTATGATTGCCCAAGAAAGTGGCGGAAATCCAGATGTTGTAGATATAATGCAAGCTTCTGAAAGTATGTGTGGCGGTGAAATGGGTTGTATTTCTTCTACAGAAGAAAGTATTAAATACGGTGTCAGTTATTTTAAAGAAGTTTTAGAAAAAGCTAATAATGATGTGTTATTGACATTACAATCTTACAATTTCGGTATTGGATTTATTGATTTTGCGAATGAACATAATGACGGAAAATACTCAAAAGAAGTAGCCATTAAATTTAGTCAAAAAATGTTTGAAGATAGTGGTAGAAATACAGAGTTATATACTTGTTTACGTGCTGGTGCTAGAGAATTAGATGCTTGTTATGGCGATATTCAGTATGTAGAAGCAGTTACAGCATACTATAGTCCAAATAGTGCCGATCCATTAGAAAATGTATCTTCACCTAGTTCTAGTACAGATTCTATTGTTGCTGGGAGCATAGAAGACATTGAATTTTCGCCAGATATGGATATTACACGCAGTTCTGGTAACACATATTTAGCGGGGCATTGTACATTTTTTGCATACGAAATCAGAAAAGCGATGGGTCAACCTATACCGAATACATGGGGGGACGCAGACACTTGGGACGATCGTGCAAGTGAAGATGATAATTTTGAAGTGTCAAAAACACCTAGTGTTGGTGCAGTATATCAGCTAGATAGAGGTGGCAGAGATTGTTGTTACGAATACGGTCATATAGGTGTGGTTACAGAGGTATTTGATAATGGAGAATTTATCGTTACCGAAATGAACTGGGGTGGCGAGTGGAAAATCACAAGCAGAAAATTATCTCCGCATAAAGACGATAATTTTATTACTTAAATAATAGAGGTGCTTTATGAATAAAGGTAGCAAAATAATTTTATATGTATTTATTACTATTGTTGTAGTCGGTGTGATTGGATTATTGATATATCAGTATACTAATCTTAATAATCAATATACAGAAGTGAAAAATGCGAATAGTGTATTGACTGAAAACAATGAGGTGTTAAAAGAAGAAGTAGATTCATTACAAAAAGAATTAGAAGAAAAAAGCAAACAAACATCTGATTCTACAGAATCAGATATAAATATAGATGAAATTAAAACTCAAAGAGAAGAATTGCACGAAAGTATAGATCAAACTATTAAACAGTTTTTAGAAGCACGTTATGTGATTAATGATCAAAATAAACATAAACGTTATGAAAATGCAGAAAAAGTTTCAACAGAAAAAGCTTTAGATAGATATTTTGAAGAAGCAATCCAAAGTGTTACCAGCGATACAAAATTACGTGAATACAGTGAACTAGAAGATTACAAAAGCTACATTGCCTTAGAAGATGTTAATACGAGTAGAACATCTGCACTGGCAAAAGGAAAACAAGTATTAAAAACTGATGATGATAGTGCAGAAAATATTACAAACTTTTTATTTGAAGTAGATTTAGTTATGGAAAATAACAAATGGAAAGTTGATGAAATTACAGTAAAAGATATATCACTATATGATAATTAATTGAGGAGTGTGGCTGATGAAGAAAAATAAACTATCCATTATTGCAATACTAGCAAGTGTATTTTTAATAATTGGTGCAATATTTATATACTTTATAATCAATCCTCAATCGTTAAATAAAGATAATCAGAATGATGAATCTGATAATCAAAATGAAACAGTTAGTTCACAAGCACAAACTGAAGATTTAACTGATGAAAATTTAGCAAATGAAATTGAAAAAAATGATGAAAGTTCTTCAAAAGAACAACGTTCAATTGAAGAATTAGATAGTAACATAGTCCAAGAAATTAAAAAAAGTATGACTAATTATATATCAGGAAGATATGCGCCAATTAATGAAGAAGAATACGATAACGCAATGGGTATGCATTCCTCAAAAATTATTGATGAAAATGACTTTAACTATCAAAATGCACACGAAAATTCATACGCATTAAACGAAGATAAATCTGTAGAAGATGTAATTATAGAAGTAGATAGTATGGATCAAGAAGAAGTTCGTGGACATTATAAATTTAACTTAGTGGTAAAACTTTCTGCTGGAGAAGAAAAGATTGAACATGAGGGTGAATTTACCTTATCAACATATGATAATGGTTACTTATATTTAAGTAAGTTTGGTGATATAAGTGAATGAAATCCTTAAAATTTTTGTAGAACGTTTGAAAACTAACTTTGAGAAAAACAATATAAAACTAAAAAAAGAAAATCCTAAAGAATATGAAGAAAAATTAGAGAACTATATTTTTAAAATGTATATGTTCGTATGTGTTGTCATTATGTTCTTTGGTATATTTTTAACGTTTTTCGTCACAGACATAGTTTTGTAAAGGGGGGAATTATATGTTTAATAAAATAATGAAAATACTACCCTTATTTTTGTTAATGATATTGATATATTCTAATGATGTTTATGGAGTTGTAACATCAAATGATAACGGGATTGATATTAGAAATCCAGTATCGGAAAGTAATGTAGTATACAGTGCTGAATCAAATGACTTATATGTTCAAGATGAAAATACTCTGCAACAACAAATGGATGAAGATTTATCTAATGAAACATTACTGAATTTAGTTACAGATACTACAAACTTAGAAAATGATACAGGTGCTTTATGGGAAGCACACGAGGACTATTTTTTAGATATAAAAGAACAGGTAGAAAGCAGATATGGTGAAGGTGCATATGATTCTACAGAAGAAATTATAAAAGAAAAATATAATCCTGTAGAAAACTCTTTCGACTGCGGAAGATTTGAAGTAGATTGTCATTTTATGAGTATAGGTTTAACGTTCATGACTAGCTTTATACAAACAATATTACAACCTTTGAGTTTAGTTAGTGTAAATCCAAGTGTAATTATGGATACAGATATTGCAACAGGATTTATTAATGCTTTCTCAACTTTAACAAATAGCTTACTGGCGGTATTTCTAATCTTTCAAATTATAAAAATTACCACTTTGAAAATGGGGAATTTTGATCAAGCCCAGCCCGAATTGACAGATAAGCTTACGAAAACAATTATTGCAGTGTTCTTAATAGGTTCATACGATGATTTGTTTAGAATAATATTAAATCTTCAATTTGTAGTTGTATATCCTATTATAAATACATTTACAAATTCAGATGCATTATCTCAATCTGTAGTAGTTAAAATGTTTTTCCAACCTAGCATGCAAGTAATAATGATAGTTTTTGTGATTTTAGCATTGTTATTGCTGGTAGTAGTTATACAATTTTTCTACAATATTGCGTTTCTAACATTATTGTATATAACCGGCCCGATTAGTATAACAACTATGGTTAATGATGAATATAATTTCTTTTCGTTGTGGTTAAGAAATATAGTTGCAAGATGTTTAACAGTTTTAATGCAAAGTATATGTATTGTTATTAGTTTAATTACATTACTAAATGTACAAAGTGATCTTGGAGAAAATATCTTCAATGTAATAATGTGCTTTGCGTTCCTAGTATTAGCATTGAGTGTACCAACGATATTACAACAGTTTGGTAATAGCTCTGGATCTGGTAAAGCAACTGTTGCGACACTTAAAACTATAGGACGTGGAATTACTAAGTAGCCATTGCATACTAAGTATGCATATGGTATACTTAGTATACAAATAATAGTGAGGTGTATCTAAATGAATTTATCTTTTAATGATTATGGTGAGTTACTTATAGAAGATAATGAACTGAAATTTAAGTCTAAATTATCGAATTTAGATTATAAAGATGTAGATGTAGTAGTAGCGAATTATAAAGATATGCTAAAAAGAAACTATATTCTTTCTGATTATTTTATTAACGCTCATGATGTAGAACAACATTCACATTATTTATCATTTATATATGACGCTTCTAATCACAAAGATTTTTATAAAATGAGAGATTTAAACTTTAAAGATAAAATCTACTTATATAATGATCTTATAGAAATAGCGAAATTCAGTGAAAAAGAAAATGTGAATGTTTTATGGAATCCATTAAATTTCTATATTGATGTAGAGAGCAATAGGGTTAAAGGTCTATTATTTGAATTTGATCCATTAACTATTCCTAAAGAAAATGATTATTTAGAGGGTATAAAAAATTTACTCATTCATTCTCTGACGGTAGTAGAAAAAAGACTAGGCAAACCTCGATATGATGATTTTATTGAAAAAGATAAATATATTATTGAGTATGTTGAGAAGCTATTATCTGCACCTAGTATCATAGCTATTGAAAAACTGACTAAAGAAACTGTTCAATATATCGAAGAATCAGAAGCAAAAGAACGTGCAGAACTGATTGCTAAACAAGAGAGTAGAAGAATAAAAATACCAAAGTTAAATAGAAGTACAGAAAATTTCGATCCAGTAGAAGAAAAGAGAAAAAGAATAAAGAAACAGTTATTAGCTGATAGTAAAAAAGGTCAAAATAATAGTTTTAATGAATATGATGAAAATAAATTAAGTATTGGTCAAAGACTAAAAAACTTTTCACAATCGACTAAAGGTATAGCAACAATGGGTGTCCTTTTTCTATTTGCGATTGCAATGTACTTAACAACTGATGGCTTCGCAATGGAAAAAAATGAAGAAGAACCAGAAGAATCTGTTCTTGCAAACCAGCTAGAACAAGAAGAAACAATTAAAAGTATTTATAGAGATTATGTAAATGGTGATGAAGCACTAGCTAGAGAAAAGCTAACAGGTTTAGAATATGATAAATTAGATGAAGAAGATCAAGATTTATTTCTGGATTTTCTAATCGAAGATCAATATTATACTAGAGCATTATCTTTATCTGACAAAAGTGCATATAAAATAGGAAGTATAATTAATGATGAAAATTTAACAGAAATACAAAGAGTTGCTGATAGTGAAGAAAATCCACAATTGAATTTTTATCTTGCAATGTATAATCAAAAGTTCCAAAATGCCATTGAATATGCTGGGGAACTAAAAATGATTGATAAACAAACTGCTTTAGATATTACCAAAGCGTATTATTTAACTAATCAAAGTGAAGAGCTATCTGATTTTGTAGATTCATTTGCACCAGATCCAGAAGCAGATGAACAAGATACTCAAAGAATTGAGTACTATAATAATTTATCAGAAGCAAATGCTAAATTTAATAATGAATATATTAATTACAATAATACTGTTCAACAATTAGAATCGGTTAGTTCAGAAGTTTCAGCATTAGAGGATAAAAAGAAAAAAAGCGATACAGAGAAAACAACATTAGATAACTTAAAATCACAAAAATCTGAATTAGAAAAACGTGAAGAAGAAGAATATCAAGCACTATTAAATATGACTGTAGAAGATAGCGAATAAAAATGAGAAAGGGGGGATTGCTATGAAGCAATCAGCAGTAGAAAAAACATTCAAATTACCGTTAATGTTTACGAGGTTTTTTCAGCTATTTATTGGTAGAGTATTAGGTACAATTATTTCAATATTACTTATGCTACTGTTATCAACGATATTCTTAGAATATTTAAGCGAGATTTTACCAGCGTTTATAATGCATAATGTAGGATTTTTATTATATGGATTGTTTTCTAATATAGTTAGAATGTATTTAATTATTGGGTGCTTCATAGCAATTATTCCCGAGTATTCTTATAAAAGAAATCTTTATAAAAGAAATTAGGTGTAGCTATGATTGAATCCGTCACAAATTATGCTCAATACTTATTTTTTGAATATATAGGACTTATAATAGCTACATTGGGATTATATCTTGTATATTCAAAGAAAGTTTGGGTAGATAAAAAAAATATTATATTTTATCTGGGGTATGTATTGCTTATCTTAGGCACATTACTCTTTATATATAGAATAATATTTTCATAACCGATTATTAATCTAAGGACTATAAATTTAAATTTAGTCCTTTTTATATTGTATACATTGCATACTTATGGTATGCTTAATATACATATCCTTATGTAAGAGGTGATTATAAGTGACTGAACGTAAAAAAGTCGAGGACATTAAAAATATTGATTTATTTGAAAAATATAAAGATCAACTCACAGATACGGTTATTATCAGCAACATGAATTTCAAAGGCGGATCAGGTAAAACGGCGACAACGGCTTTACAAGCGTATGAATTAAGTAAGAATAACTTCAAAGTTTTAGTTATAGATAATGATCCTCAAGCAAATTTAACTGAATATTTGCTACAGGATAAAGATTTTGATAAAGATATATCAGATATGATACTAAATAATGAGCCTATAAAAAATTGCATTTTGAATATTAAAGAGAATCTCGATATAATACCTGCAAGTTTAAATTATGTTTATCTTGATGATGTTAATAGAAACAATTCAAGTATCTATAATCTATTAAAAATACAAATAGATAAAATTAAAAAGAGATATGACTTTATATTTATTGATGTACCACCGTCAATTAATATAAATTTAAAGCTTGCACTACATGCATGTACACATATTAACTTAGTAGTTCAAACTAAAATGCCCAGTTTTTACGGATCTCAAAAATTAATTAGCTGGTTAGAAACATACTTAGATCAAAATAATATAGATGTCAATTTAACTGGTATTATTCAAACATTAACTGATAAAAATAAAAACAAACACGAAGAAGTTCGTGAAGTAATATCAAATTATTATGGTGACTTGGCTTTTAAAAACTACGTGCCATACAGTGATAGAATGGACTACTTTAATAATTATGGTATTTCTGAAAAGGACTACTGGTCAATTGTTACATTAAATAATTTCAATACATTAAATGATGAAATGTTATCGAAATTATAAGTTTAAATAAAATACTAAGAGGTGAACTAAATGGCTTTAAATAAAGGTAATAAATTAATCAATAAAGCACAAAATCAATCGACGAAAAAATATAATGAAGATGAACTCAATAAAAATAAAAGTACAAGTATGCGTATTAGTGCTGATGTAAAGAGTCAATTGGAAGATGTACAGTTTGACATAATGGCAAATAAAAGAATCCATTTGTCTTTATCAGAAACAGTACAAACATTAATTGATCATTACAATGATACGAAATAACCTATAAAAATAAACTTTAAGAATTGAATATATAAAAATTATGAAAGCCTTGAAAAAGGCTTTTTTTCTAAAAAAAATATCTAGTCAGACTATCAATTGATGAAGTAATTTTTTTTAACATCAGTGTCTACTTAAAGTATACTCTTAACGGTCACTTTGTTAGTGCTGGTATATGAGAGTTTTAAGTGTCTAAATAGGGTGTCTGAAATGGAAGTGAGGTAGATTTCTTGAAAGTAGGTTATATAAGAGTAAGTAGTGTAGATCAAAATATTCAAAGACAAATAAATATTTTAACTGATTATGGTTGTGAAAAATTATTTATAGATAAAGAATCGGGTAAAGATTTAAACCGTGTTGAGTACAAAAAGATGAAAAAATTTGTTAGAGAAAAAGATATAATAGTATTTGCTGAACTAGACCGTTTAGGTAGAAACAAAAAAGAAATTAATGAAGAATGGGATTATTTTATAAATAAGAATATAGATATAATAGTACTGGATATGCCAATTCTTGATACAACTAAATATCAAGATGATCTGGGGAAGTTGTTACTTAATTTAGCAAAGGAAATTATCTCCTATAATGCTGAACAAGAGCGTTTAAGAATACTTGAAAGACAAAGGCAAGGTATAGAGATAGCTAAGCGTGAGGGTAGGTATAAAGGGCGGGGTGTAAGTTATAGTCCTAATGCCAAAGATAAAAATAAAAGAAGAATATATTATTTAGTAGTTGAATATTTAAAACAGAAAAAACCTATTAAACAAATATCAGATGAATTGAAGATTAGTAGAGATACGGTATACAGAATAAAGAGAGAGATAGAAAAGCCCTAGCATTTATGCCAGGGCTTTTCTTATTTTATTTTAAAAACCTTAACTAATAATTACAAAGGTATATACAAAATTATTTAGCTTAGAAAAATCATACAATTTCTTACCCCAAGCTTTTTCTCTTTTATATGTTTTAGACTTAATAGTATTTATTTCGACATCTTTACGCAAAGAATCAACCGAATCATATTCACATACAGTAAGAAGGCTTTCACTAAAGCTATATTCTTTTCCTGTTTTAAAAACAAAAACTTCAATTTCTTCATTAATATAATCAGAATCTGATTTTAATATTTCAAAAACATCATTATAAGTGTATAGCTTGTAGCCAACATTATTTATTCTTTTTCTGACTATCTCCAATTCTTCATTGAACATTTCATCAATCCTTTCTGAAAAATAAAAGGTAGAAATTAGTCTTTAAATCTTTAGAATGGTAAGTCTTCGTCCTCGTACGCTGGACTGTTTTCAAATGGGTTAGGCTCAACAGAATCATCAGTAGATTGTTTTTCATTATTGTTTTTACCCGCTGATTTTAGCAACTGGAAGTTAAAAGCTAATGCGTAAGTTCTACTTCTTTTATCACCGTCTTTAGTAGTATAGTTATCAACTTTCACTTCTGCATTTTCAATTGCGATTAAATCACCCTTTTTAACTACCTTATTAAAATTCTCTGCACTTTTGCCTATTAAAGTGAAAGGGATGAAATTTGTTTTATTACGATCTTTTTTATCTGTTACTGCTAAAGTATTGTTAATGATTTGAGTACCTTTCTCACCAACAATTTTTAATTCAATATCCTGTGCAATACGACCAATCATGTTTAAACTATTCATAATAAAATCCTCCTTTGATATATACTAAGTATACCATTTGCATACAATGTATGCAAATGGTATTTATAAATATTATTCTAATATATTATATATTTTTCCTTCTATTAAAGCAGTTTCCCAAATTTCATCATCATCATCAGTTTCTAATACTATATTATTATTAAAGACTTTATCAGCGACATCAAAAGGCTCATGACAGTACTCAACTGCAATATTAATAAAGATTTTATACTGTAATTCGCTCATTTCTTTAATTATTAAAGCGATTGAGGTAATATCATCTAATAGTGTGTATGGGTCGTTTTCCGCCCAATTACTATCACTTTCAATATTAACTATCACATAGTTATCATCATTTTCACAGATTTCTTCGGTTTTCTCAAAAGCTTCTTGAATACCTTTTTGTGACATAAGATTAAAGGTCTCACTTTCATACTCTTTTTGATACTCATTTTCGCTGGCAATACTGACTTCTAACAACATAAAACAACCACTCCTAGAATTAGATTTTAATCACTTTG
>NZ_JCANUC010000036.1:0-11484 GCF_059568765.1 Lacicoccus kunmingensis DSM 17847
CGTGTGATTGGCTGGGCCATGTCAGATCGAATGACACAGGCGCTCGTCATTCAGGCGTTGAAGCGTGCATTCCAGACACAGCCGCCTACAGCGGGCTTGATTCATCATTCAGACCGGGGCAGCCAGTATGCTGCCTTGGATTATCAGGCATTACTGCGTGAAAATGAGATCACGACAAGCATGAGTCGTAAAGGCAACTGTTATGACAACGCCTGTATCGAGTCGTTTCACAGCATTATCAAGAAAGAACTGATTCATCCTGCGCGCTATCAGACACGCGAAGCAGCCAGCCGGAGCATACTCGAATATATTATCAGTTTCTACAATTACGAAAGAATCCATGCCTATCTCGATTATCTGTCACCAATCGCTTTCGAGAAGAAATATGCCCGATAATGAAGTTAGCGAACATTTGAATTTTGAATATATCAAGGAAAAATCAGTAGCAAAAATCGCATCGTCTTGATTTAATGTGTCCGAAATCTTGACAGAAGTCCAGCAGGCAGTATTTCCCCCCATAAAGTTTTGGCACCGTCTTCCTCTTCGTTGGCCTGTGCAGTATCGCTCATCCCCGTAACCGTTAACGCACCTGCGACAAAAAGTGAACTTAACAAAACTTTCTTTTTCATCAGGAAATCTCCTTTCGAAATATAGTACCTTATCCTTGTAAAGTAACACAAAAATTCCTAAAATTCAACATCTTCAGAATACAGGGGGTGTCATCCAAAAAGGCATTCTAATACGAAAAGACGCCACTGAAAGTTATCTAAATTCTCTCTCAAAACTAAATATTTAAAAAATGCTTTGACAAACCGTTTTAATCATAGTATTGTAGTATGCATTAAAGAAATATATTTCAACTTATCAAGAGAGGCAGAGGGACTGGCCCTTTGACGCCCGGCAACCATCAGGCATATTTGTCTGAAAAGGTGCTAATTCCAGCAGGACGATGTTCCTGGAAGATAAGAGGAGTAAAAGCTCTCTTCTTATACTTAAAGAGGAGAGCTTTTTTTAATACATATAATTTGGAGGAATGGATATGTCAAACGAACACAATTCAACTTATGATCTGGAAACTTTATCACTGCACGGCGGTCAGGCGCCGGACCCGACGACGGGTTCAAGGGCTGTACCGATCTATCAGACAACGTCGTACGTATTCCACGATACAGATCATGCGGAAAGCTTATTTTCACTCGATGAGCCTGGAAACATTTACTCGCGTATCGGCAACCCGACTGTGGAAGTGTTTGAAAAGCGTATGGCACTGCTCGAAGAAGGCGTGGCAGCTGTTGCGACTTCATCCGGGATGTCTGCGATTACACTGTCCATTCTGAATCTGGCAAGTGCAGGGGATGAGATTGTCGCCGGTTCGAATCTTTACGGCGGTACATATAACTTATTTGCGGTGACGTTGCCGAGATACGGCATCAATGTGAAGTTCGTTGACCCGACGGATCCCGAGAACTTTAAAAATGCCATTACGGATAAGACAAAAGCGGTATTCGGAGAAACGATCGGCAATCCGGGACTTCAGGTACTGGATATTGAAGCGGTCGCTGCCATCGCCCACGAAGCGGATGTCCCTCTGATTGTCGATAACACTTTTGCCACACCGCATACATGCAAACCGATCACTTTGGGTGCGGACGTTGTGGTGCATTCCGCGACGAAATGGATCGGCGGCCACGGGACATCGATCGGCGGTGTTGTTGTGGACGGCGGACGTTTCAACTGGAATCTGGAGAAGTTTCCTGAGTTTACAGAGCCGGACTCAAGCTACAACGGCATCCGTTATGCTTCAGATTTCGGGACGCTTGCATTCAGCACAAAGATCCGTGTCCAGCTGCTCCGTGACTTCGGGGCATCGCTCAGCCCGACGAATGCATTCCATCTGATTCAGGGACTTGAAACACTGCATGTACGAGTAGAGAGACATAATGAAAATGCTGAAAAACTGGCTGCATTTTTATCTGAACACCCGGCAGTCGATTGGGTGACGTACCCGGGCCTTAAAAGTCATCCGTCACATGAAATCGCGAAACGGACATTTAAAAACGGCTTCGGTTCAATCATCACTTTCGGCATTAAAGGCGGAAAATCAGCAGGTAAGAAACTGATAGACAATGTTGCACTGTGGTCGCATGTGGCGAACGTCGGGGATGCGAAATCACTGATCATCCATCCGGCTTCAACGACGCACCAGCAGCTGACAAAAGAACAGCTGGAGGAAACAGGCGTATACGAAGAGCTTGTCCGTCTGTCTGTCGGCATCGAGTCTGTCAGGGATATTCAAAATGACCTGAACCAGGCATTGTTGAAAGCGACAGGTATCGATACGGGTGAGGCAGAAGAGATCGTCATCAACGATGAAGGTGTCATCAAATGGATATTGAATTCACCGACGGAAAAAGTGACTGAAGACGGTCAGGAAAAAACACGTCAGAAAACACTTGCGGTCGTCGGGCTGAGCGGCAAGGAAGCGAGACCGAGCTACCGTCTGGCAAGAAAGATGCAGAGACTCGGCTATAAGATCATTCCGGTCAACCCGAGAGAGACGGAAATACTCGGTGAAAAGGCATATCCGGACTTGAAAAGCGTGCCTGAACAGATTGATGTTGTGCAGGTATTCAGAAGTCCTGAAGCCGCGATCGCAATTGCGGAAGAGGCACTTGAAGTGAACCCGAAAGTCTTCTGGCTGCAGGAAGGTGTCATTTCACCGAAAGCGGCGGATATCGCAAAAGACGGCGGGCTGCAGGTAGTGCACAACCGCTGCACATACAAAGAAGCACAGCGTCTGCGCGGTACAATCTCAACTTATGCATGTGAAATTTAAGAAGGAGGAACAGAAATGAAAAAAGCATTGAATGAAAAACTCGGGTTATTGATGGTAATGGCGCTGCTTGTTGTGATGGCAGGATGTTCCTCCGGCACGGCGGATTCTTCGGATTCACAAGAAAAACCGGAGGAAATCCGTCTGGATTACGCTTATTATTCACCGACCAGCCTGGTTCTGAAAGAGTTCGGATGGGCGGAAGAAGAATTTGAGGCAGAAGGCATCGATGTTTCCTGGACGCTCAGCCAGGGGAGTAACAAAGCACTCGAATTCCTGAACAGCAACAGTGTGGACTTCGGCTCTTCAGCTGGCGCAGCTGCATTGATGTCCAAGGCGAATGGGGCACCGATCAAGAATGTCTATATTTATTCCCAGCCTGAATGGACGGCACTCGTCAAAAGCGCCGATTCTGATATTGAGTCGGTGGAAGATTTGAAAGGGAAAAAGGTGGCGGCAACGCTCGGCACCGACCCCTACATATTTTTACTGAGGGCTTTGGCGAATGAAGGTGTATCACAGGACGAAGTGGAGATTGTGAATGTACAGCACAATGATGGTGCGACAACACTGAATAATGGCGGTGTGGATGCGTGGGCAGGACTCGATCCTCATATGGCGCGTCTTGAAGTCGATTCAGGTGCTGAATTATTTTACAGAAATCCTGATTTCAATACTTACGGATTTTTAAACGTCAGAGAAGCGTTTGCGGAAGAATACCCCGACCATGTCAACCGTGTGATAGAAGTGTATGAAAAAGCACGGGAATGGATTCAGGAAAATCCTGAGGAAGCGGCAGAAATTCTGATGGAAGAAGCTCAGATTGATCAGGCGGTTGCCGAGAAACAGCTGGAGCGTAATGATTTCACTGATCCGGTGCCAGGCGCAGCGCATCATGAGTCTGTATCGGAAGCAGGGAAGATCCTTCAGGAATCTGATGCCATCGATGCAGGTGCTGATGTGGAACAATTGACTGATGACCTGATTGATCCATCGTATGCGGAAGAAACGATAGAATCTTCAAATTAGATTGAACGGAGGTATTTTTGTGAAAAAGAGCATAGAACTGTCAGCAGGTGATCTGCCTGGAAGCAGGAGTAAAGCGAGAGCTGGGTCACCTGCAAAAAGAAATAAACTGCAGCCTGTGATTTTAGGAGGTATGCTCCCGGTCATTCTGATTATTGCATGGGAATTACTGAGCCGTGCGGGTGTCTTCCCTTCCTATCAGCTGCCTGCACCGAGCGTGATTTTGGAAACAATCGCCGGTCTTGCACAGGATGGCAGTCTGTGGGGGCATATCGGCATCACCGTTTACAGAGTTTTTGCAGGTTTTCTGATCGGTACAGCATTTGCGGTGGTGCTCGGGTCGGTTGTCGGTTTTTATAAAAAAACGGAACAATTATTTGATCCGATGATCCAGGCATTCCGTTCGATCCCTTCATTGGCATGGGTGCCTCTATTCATTTTGTGGATGGGCATCGGTGAGCCTTCCAAAGTGACGATGATTGCGGTTGGTGTCTTTTTCCCGGTCTACCTGAACGTCGTCAGCGGCATTGGCGGAGTCGACCGGAAATTGATCGAAGTCGGCAGGATGTATGGGTTGAATACCCTGCAGCTGATCAGACGTGTAATATTGCCGGCCTCGCTCCCGTCATTCATGACAGGGTTGAGAAGCGGTCTCGGTCTTGGATGGATGTTTGTCGTGGCAGCGGAGCTCATGGGCGCAAGCACCGGGCTCGGTTATCTGCTTGTACTGGGACAGAATACATTGTCGCCCGAGACGATTTTAGCAAGCATCATTCTTTTTGCGATTGTCGGCAAGCTGTCTGACTGGGTTTTGAAAATTGTGGAACAGAAATCACTGCATTGGCAGGATAACGCCGGCAAGGTTTAAAAGGAGGGCCATTATGAGTTTGAATATTAATAACATATCCCGGACTTTTAGCGGTAAAGAGGTCGTCAAAAATGTGTCTTTTGAAGCCGGCCCGGGCGAAATCGTCGGTCTTCTGGGGACGAGCGGATGCGGAAAAAGTACAGTGTTAAGGGCGATTTCCGGACTTGATACCGATTATGGAGGCGAAGTTGAGATCAACGGGAAAATCTCCAGGCAGGTCGAGGCATCCACAGGGTTCATATTTCAGGAGCCTCGGCTGATGCCGTGGCTGGATGTGATGGAAAATGTCACATTCGGTTTGAAAGGGACGAAAGCTTCCAAAGTTGAACTGGGAAGAAAGTATTTGAGGGATGTCGGGCTTGAAGGCAGTGAAAATCTTTATCCCAAAGAATTATCCGGGGGCATGGCCCAGCGTGTCGCGATTGCCCGGGCTTTGATCACTTCCCCTGAAGTACTGTTGTTGGATGAGCCTTTCAGTGCGCTGGATGCCTTCACTAAAATGCAGCTTCAGGATTTACTTTTAAATATTTGGAAAGAGTATCAGACGACCATCGTTCTGGTGACTCATGATATAGAAGAGGCGACATACCTGTGCGATAAAATTGTCATTTTAAAAAACCGGCCGGGAAGGGTCGGCCACGAAATCAATCTTGATGAACCGCGCCCGCGTAACAGGGGGAGTAATGAACTGGCAGAATATAAGACGGAAATTTTGAACTACCTGGATTTAAGCAGAGTGTGATGGCAGAGGGAGAATATCTTCAGTGAAGGAGCTTTAATATGACTTTGAATCAGTTGGAAATTATTGAACCGTTGCCGGGAGACTATAACCTCCCTGACTATTCGGAAGTGAGGCAGAATTTTAAATGGGAAGATGCCGGAAAGGATTTGAGCTTTATTGAAACCGGCAAACTGAATATCGTCTATGAAACGATCGACAGGCATGTGGATGACGGATACGGCAGCAAGACGGCACTGCATTACGTCAATGGTGACGAAAGAATCAGCTATACGTTTAAAGAAGTGAAGGACAAGACGGATCACTACGCGCGGATATTAAAAGAGAACGGCGTAGTAAAAGGCGACAGAGTGTTCGTCTTCCTGCCGAAAACACCGGAATGTTATATTGCGATTCTTTCGGTAATAAAGATCGGCGCGGTGGCCGGACCTTTATTCGAAGCATTCATGGAAGATGCGGTGAGAGACAGAATCAATGACTGCGGCGGCACCCTGCTCATTACGGATAAGGACATGGTGAATCGGGTGCCAAAAGCGGATATCCCGACACTTGAAACAATCCTTTTTGCTGAAGACATAGAAGCGGCACCTTTTCAGGATAACGGGGCGGAATACGTGGAATGGATGGACGCCGAAGACAGCATGCTGATCCATTATACGAGCGGTTCGACCGGAAAACCGAAAGGCGTACTGCACGCGCACCGCGTTCTTACCCATCAGTATGAGTCGGGCAAATGGGTGCTGGACATCAAAGATGATGATGTCTACTGGTGCACATCGCACCCGGGGTGGGTGACCGGCAGCGTCTATGGGCTGTTTGCACCGTGGCTGAACCGTGCAACAATCGTCATCCAGGGCGGCCGTTTCAAAGCGGAGGACTGGTACAAGCTGATTGCAGAACTTAAAGTGACCATCTGGTACAGTGCACCGACGGCGTTCAGGATGCTGCTGTCTCAGGGCGACGTTCTGAAAGACTATGATTTATCGTCACTCAGACATATACTCAGTGTCGGCGAACCGCTGAACCCTGAAGTCATCTACTGGGCCTGGAAAGCACTCGGCGTCAGAATTCATGATACATGGTGGATGACTGAAACCGGCGCGCACCTTGTCGTCAATCTGCCGGGCGAGAAAATAAAACCCGGTTCGATGGGCAGACCGTTCCCGGGAGTCGAAGTCGGCATATTGGATGAAGCAGGGAATGTTGTGCCGAGAGGGACGCCTGGACAGCTTGCGGTAAAGACACCGTGGCCGGGCCTGATGAAAGAAATTTGGGGCAACAAAGATAAATTCGATTCCTACTTCAAATATGAAGGCTGGTATTTGTCGGGAGACCTCGCTTATCAGGATGAAGATGATTATGTCTTCTTCCAGAGCAGGGATGATGACATGATCAATTCTTCAGGTGAGAGGATCGGACCGTTTGAAGTGGAAAGTAAACTCATTGAACATGAAGCGATACAGGAAGCGGGCGTCATCGGGAAGCCGGATAAAGTCCGCGGTGAAATCGTCAAAGGATTCATCGTTTTGAGGAAAGGATTTAAAGAAACACCGGAACTTCTGGAGGAAATCCGTATATTTGTCAGAAATAATCTTGCAGCACACCTTGCACCGAAAGAGATCGAAGTAATGGCTGAACTGCCGAAAACGACGATCAGCGGTAAAATACTGCGCCGTGAATTGAAGCAGATGGAGATAGAGAAGGTTTCAGCAGGAAATATCGTATAGAAAGACATGTTCTCCGCATTCTGCGGGGAGCATTTTATTTTCCCGGGAAATAAAATTCCGTCGATGGTACAATTCAGTATGAAAAAGATGGGAGTGGATGGTTTGGAAACAGTATATTTGGCCGGCGGATGCCTGTGGGGTGTTCAGGCATTTATAAAGACACTGCCGGGCGTCCGGTTGACTGAAGCGGGCAGGGCAAATGGCGCAGGTCAGACAATAGAAGGGGACTACGATGGTTATGCAGAATGTGTAAAAACAACGTTCGACCCGGCCATAGTCACAATAGAAGAACTGGTGACGTACTTATTTGAAGTCATCGATCCATACAGTATTAATAAGCAAGGAGACGACATTGGCGAGAAGTACAGGACGGGTGTATACAGTGAAAACCCGGAACATTTAAAGAGGGCGGAAGCATTCATTCAGAAGAGAGATGATTATGACCTGATCGCCGTGGAAGTCTTGCCGCTTGAAAACTATGTGAAAAGTGCTGAAGAGCATCAGGACAGACTGGATAAATGTCCGGATGATTACTGCCATATACCGAAGGATTTATTAAAAAAATATGATGATTGACCGCAGACACCTGCCAGGGCACGCTCCCGGCGGGTGTTTATTTTCTGTGTGAAATTTAATTTGACCGGAGTGGTCAATAGTGTTATATTTGAATTGACCATATTGGTCATTTGAAATATGGCCGAAAGGAGGATGTGCTTATCAACCCTTCATTTTATAACTTAAAACAGCAAAAACAGGAGCGTATCATTAACGCAGGCATTAAAGAATTTGTCAGAAACGGATTTGATAAATCTTCGACGAACGCAATCGTTGAAGAAGCGGGGATTTCCAAAGGTTCACTGTTCAATTACTTCAATAATAAAAAAGACCTTTATTTATTCTTATTGGATTACAGTCTGGAGATCGTGGATAAAATCATTGATGACATTGACCTCGAGGATGGCGATTTATTCAACAGGATCCATAAGGTCGGCATCAGAAAGTTAAAGGTCCAGATGGAATTTCCGCATCTGTTCGATTTAATAACGGCAGCGGTCGCAGAGGAGTCGGAAGATGTCAGGGACATCATAAAAGTGAGACTGTCTCCCGTCTACAGGGAAAGTCAGCACAAACTATATGAAAACATCGATTATTCATTGTTCCGTGAAGATGTTGAGGTTGAAAAGGCGATAGAGATTTTAACCTGGACGATGACCGGTTACGGGGATAAAGCGGTCAGTCAGCTTCGCAGCTTTGAGGATCTCGGTGAGTTTGGCGAAAGATATTTGGAAGAGTGGGAACGTTACAGCGAAATACTGAAATACAGTTTTTATAAATGATTTGAAAGGTTAAGCGGGGTGGATTGTTATGACAGAAGTGGTAAAAGTGGAAGGTGTACAAAAGACGTTTGGCAAGGCAAAGGCGCTGAGTGATGTCACTTTCACGGTTAAAGCAGGGGAAGTGGTCGGCTTTATCGGCCCAAACGGTTCCGGTAAATCGACAACGATTCGTATTTTACTCGGAATCATTAAACGGAATGCCGGGAATGCTGAGATTTTCGGAAAGGATGTATGGAAAAACAGCCTTGAGATTCATAAACGCATTTCCTATGTTCCGGGCGATGTGACTTTATGGGGCGGTCTGACAGGCGGAGAAATCATCGATCTGTTCCTTAAATTGCATGGCGGCGGCGATAAGGAGCGGCGCGACTATCTGATTGAACGGTTTGAACTGGATCCTAAGAAAAAGGCGAAGAGCTATTCGAAGGGGAACCGTCAGAAAGTCGGATTGATAGCTGCTTTATCCGTTGAGTCGGATTTATATATATTTGATGAACCGACTTCCGGTCTTGATCCTCTGATGGAGTCCATATTCCAGGAAGAGGTCGAAAAGCTGAAAAATGCAGGGAAGTCAATTCTCTTATCCTCTCATATTTTGAGTGAAGTGGAGCGGCTGGCAGATAAGGTGGTCATCATACGGCAGGGAGAAATTGTGGAAACCGGTACGCTTGATGAACTGCGTTATCTGACCCGTTCAACGGTGAAGATGGAGACAAATGGAGACATCACTGCGATGGCGGAGGTCGCCGGCGTGTTTGATTTTGAGCAGGACGGCAATAAGGCCACATTCTCTGCCGAACAGGAGCATTTAAACGAAATATTATTGGCGGCAGGAAAATTGGATGTCATAAAATTCGATTCATCACCGCCGACACTCGAAGACTTGTTCATGCGTCATTATGAAGGCTGAGTGTGAAAGGGGATAATGATAATGAAAGAAAAATTTGCACGCTGGGATATACTTTTCTTGCAGTATTTAAAGCGTGATTGGAAAAAAATCATCATCTGGGTCTTGGGTATCGGCTTATTCTCATCCGGTTTCATACCGGCTTTTAAAGAGCTTGCGAAAGGACAGGGCCTGGTCGGGATGTATGAAACGATGCAGAATCCTGCAATGATTTCCATGGTTGGGCCGACACCGATCGACTCTGCTGCAGATTATACGCTGGGCGCGATGTATGCCCATGAAATGTTATTATTCTGCGGTTTGTTCACGATGATTGTGTCGCTCCTCCATGTGGTCGGCCATACACGTAAAGAGGAAGATCTCGGCCTGACAGAACTGGTCAGATCATTCCAGATTGGCCGCCAGGCAAACTCTTTGGCCACCATGGCAGAAACGGTGCTTATCAATGTGCTGCTGGCTGTGGTCATCAGCGTGGTGATGATCAGTTTCAATGCTGACACGATTACGGTGGAAGGGTCATTTTTATTTGGTGCATCAATTGGTGCTGCAGGTGTACTGGGTGCAGTGCTCGGCTTGTTATTTGCGCAGATCATGCCGAATTCCTCTGGGGCGACGGGGGTTGGACTCGGACTTGTCGGGCTGTTATATATGGCGCGTGCAGGAACGGATGCTTCAAATCCTGACTGGTCGATGATCAATCCGATGGGATGGACTTATCTGACTTACCCATTTACGGACAATAATTGGATGCCGCTCGTTTTTGTACTCATTTTCAGTTTGGTTGTCATCATTATTTCATTTGTTCTTGAAGGCAACCGTGATATGGGCGCAGGCTATCTTCCGGAAAGGGAAGGCAGAGCCCATGCAAAAAGCTCTTTGCTATCTGTTCAGGGGCTGTTCGCACGGTTGAACAGAGGTGCAATCATCGGTTGGTTTATCGGCTTCCTTGTAATGGGTGCGGCATACGGCTCGATTTACGGAGATATGCAGACCTTCCTTCAAAGTAATGAAGTCATGCAGCAGATGTTCACTCAGGCGGATGTATCGTTGGAAGCGTCCTTTACATCTACAATTATAATGGTGATGGCCGTACTCGTTTCAATTTTACCGATTGTCATCATAAACAAACTTTTTGCCGAGGAGAACAGGTCGCAACTCAGTCAGATATTCTCAACAAAAGTGTCGCGGACAGAATTGTTTTGGACGTCGGTGGGGCTCGCAATATTCGCAGGTGTACTTGGAACTTTACTGTCGGTGGCCGGTCTCGGAGGCACGGCACTTTCAGTTATGGAAAGTGATTCATCGATGGGGATGGCGGACTTTTTCGCAGCGGGCTTCAACTTATGGCCATCAGTGCTGTTCTTTACCGGTTTGTCCGCATTGGTCATCGGCTGGCTGCCGGGTGCCGGAAAACTGGTATATGTATATTTGGCGTATTCATTTATGTTGAATTATTTTGGCGGTATCGTCGACTTTCCGGATTGGTTTTTAAAAACGGCCATTCAGGACTGGCTGCCGCAGATGCCGGTGGAAAGTTTCGATTTACCGGTCTTTATTACCATTACAGCAATCAGCATTGTTTTAATGGTCATTGGTTATATCGGTTATAAGAGACGTGATATGGCGGAAGGTGCCTGATTGGGGCATAAAAAAGTGAAAGATATGTATTGAACAGAATTTTAAAATACCCGGGATTAAAAGTGATGACTTTTAACGGCTCTATAATAAATACGGTTGATGACTGAAATGTCATGGACCGTATTTTTATGTAAAAGGGTATAAAAATGGCGCAAATGTTCTTTATAATGAAGTCACCACAACTCACAGAAAGGAAACATTTACGCCTATGAAGCATTTTATACTATCTTTACTCCAAATGAAAGAGGATAATATCGATTTTACGAATACATCAGTGAAAGAAATCAAGCACAAGGGGATTAAGTCTCTGTTCATTACCGCCAAGCTGACGTACGATCCGACCCATTGCCCGGCATGTGGCTGTATCAATGCCGATTTTAGTATTGTTAAAAATGGCACGCGCACGTCG
>NZ_JCANUC010000037.1:0-11253 GCF_059568765.1 Lacicoccus kunmingensis DSM 17847
ATCATGAAGCCGACGATTTCACGATAATGTTCAGTGGTCACAGCCTGGGCAATATACACCGCCTTTGACACGATACGATGGTTTTCACGGACTTTGATGTACATGGCATCGACGTACAGAAACTCGTAATCCTGCGCGTGTAAGGCACGATTCTGAAATGCCTCGATTTCCGGATCCAGTCGGTCCATCACGCTGGAAACAAATGATTTGGACACTGATTCCCCACATAAAGTTTCCACGATTTTCGTCACTTTACGGGGCGAAACACCGCTGATGACAGACTCCATCAAAGTCAGGACCAATGACTGGTCCATGCGTTGATAGCGTTCAAACAGTTCCGTCGAAAACTCGCCGGAACGCGTGCGCGGCACTTTCAAAGTGATTCGGCCGACCGGCAGCTTATAGTCTCTTTGATAATAACCATTGCGCATATCCTGACGATCTTCACTGCGTTCACGATTCTTGGCCTGTACAAATTCATCCCGCTCGGCTTCCATATACGCATTAAATACCGCGACGGCCAAGCCTTTGGTCACTGAATTTAAATCACTGCCAAGAATCTCTTCTGTTAATTGGTCCATATCTAAGTTAAAATTTAATTGAGTCATTTCATATCTCTCCTATCAATGTGTGGTGTGGTAACTAACATTGTACTACAGAGGATGATTTGACTCATTTTTTCTTTATTACACAATTATATGGGCACAATCTTCCTTTCACTGTTGAGTATCTGCCATACAGTTTACAGGTGGCTTTATGGTGCGCGATCTATTTACTGACCATATCCGTGCCGGTATTTGTCACGCTTGGATATGCTGATAAGGATAACGCGAAATTCAATATTTTACTGTCAGTGCTGCTTTACTACGTGGTGATCAATGTCCCTGTCGCTTATTTCACTTTTAGATTTCTATAACCATTGAGGGCTGCCGCTGAATTTTATTTTCAGCGGTATTCGTGTGCAGTGCCTGAATGAAGGGAACGAAGGAATTCTGTATTGAAGATGAATGGGAGATTAGGGTATGGATATAAGGAGGGATTGTAGGGAATGTCCGAAGTGTAATGCAGAAGGGTTTGAAAAGAATGAACATTGTCAGGAATGTGGATATGATCTATTGGATGACAGTACAAATGAACCGGAAAGTGACTTTTTTGAAGAGATGTTGTCCTTCTATAAAAGTGCATTCTTATCGCCCTGGAAATCAATCGGCAGACCTTTTCATATGTCGACGGCTATCATCGCAGTTGGATTATTGTTATCAACGTTATCATTGATTTCGGTCCTGCGATTGATGACGGCATTTGATGGGCCTCCGCCGCCTGGTAGTACACCATTGATGCCGATTGTTATAACATTTATAGTGTTTCTCATCATTTTGGCAGTAGTATTTCTTATCTACTATGGTCTTACATATTTGATGAATGTGATTGTTATCAAGGACAGAGAGCATTGGAAGCAGGTGCTCAGTGATTTCTCACTTCTTGCTGTCATTCTGAATACATTGTATATTTTATTTGCTTTATCAGTTGAAATACTTCCTTCCACTATAGGGTTTTTAAGCATATTGATCGGTTTTGTACTGTCCATTTCTGTTCCGGTGTTCGTAGTGTCCAAATATGCGATGAATAATAATTCCAGGGTCAATATAGTTTTACCGATTATCATCTACTACGGAATCGTTCTTACTGTGAATCTTGTTTTTTCTGGCCATTTTTTGACACCTTGTTCAATAATCTATTTTATAGCATCATATTTTTTTTGGAGGTGGTCAGGGCGCTTGTATATGTCATTATATTTTAATTAATCATTGAACTAGAACCTTTATTCATTCTTCAAAATGTCGCAAGTTTTGACAGCTTTAAAACAGGGGATAGAAGGGTACTAATACATATTGAAGGTATTAATAAAAGTCAACTTGCGGGAGGGGTTGCATGGCCCAGGCAATACTTATACTGTTCATTATTTTTTTTCTGTTCCAGATTGGCGCATTTGCGAAGAAAAAAGGCGATATGAAAGATACACATAACTTTAAGTTACAGTGGCCGCTGTACCTCTATATTTTTACTGTCATGATTTCTTTGACTATGATTTTTGCTTTAATATATTTTGCCATTTCATTTTACTCACCAATATTGATTGATAGTAATAAGGGTACGGTCATACAGAACCATGATTTTGCAGAAATGATTTACTACAGTGGCGTTACATTGTTATCAATCGGTTATGGTGATCTGAATCCAATCGGACCGATACGCTATATTGCTGTATTTGAAGGTTTTCTCGGAATTGTTGTACCTTCGGTTATATTTATCAGTGAAATTAGTAAGAGTTATAAAAAGAATTAATGAGATTTTGGTTAAACAGCCGCTGAATTTTATTTTCAGTGGCTGTTTTTATGTATAAAGTTTCTGGGTATAAAGTAGTATACAGAAAATTCTAACAAGAAATAATGTGATAAAAAATAAATACTGAGAAGGGGATGATGGATTTGAAGAAAGAGATAAAAGAACCATCAATCTGGTATTCGATTTTTATAATGGTGATGATTATTGCGATCATCATGTCAGGCATTCTCGTTTTTGAAGCGACGATAGAACTCATGCTGCTGGTTGCATTGATGATGACGATTCCTTTTATTCTATACTTGGGTTATTCCTATAAGCAGTTACAGGAAGCTATGCTGTCGATGATGGCAAAAGCACTCCAGCCTTCCATGATTGTTTTGGTCGTTGGGGCTATGATTGGTGCATGGCTGATATCCGGTACTGTGCCAACGTTGATCTATTATGGTATTCAAACCATTTCGCCAGGGTATTTTTTCGTGACCGCTTTAATTTTCTGTACGATTGTATCCGTGTCCACCGGTACGTCATGGGGGACGATGGGAACGGCGGGTGTTGCTCTGATGGGTATCAGTCACGGATTGGAACTGCCGGCCGGAATGTCTGCAGGTGCGATTATCAGTGGCGCTTACTTTGGTGATAAAATCTCTCCGCTGTCAGACAGTACAAACCTGGCTGCCGCCATAATGGAAACGGAGTTGATGGACCACGTTAAGCATATGCTTTGGACTACGACACCTGCCTATATACTTACAGCGATTGTGTTTTTATTGCTTGGATTGAATTACAGACAGGACAGCGGCAGTCTGTCGAATATCGAAGTGATGACTGAATTTCTTTCAAGCAACTATCATCTTGGATGGATTCCGATGATTCCGGTCATTGTCGTTGTGGCACTGCTCATTATGAGCAAACCGCCGATCACTTCGATTTTCATCGGTGCGGCCATCGGCGGTTTTATAGCGATTTTGTATCAGGGGGCAGGAATTACAGAAACCCTGGATACAATTTATAATGGTTATGTTGTGGATTCTGGAATAGAATCAGTCGATTCCCTGTTGACACAAGGCGGCATCACAAGCATGTTCAACCTGCTGGCACTATTTCTGTTTGCTTTGGGGCTCGGGGGTTTATTGCAGGAATCAGGAATATTAAAGACTTTTTTGGATACATTCTTTAAGAGAGTCAATTCAGTACAGACACTCGTGCCGACATCCATGGTGGCGAGCTACATCGGCACCGCAATACTGGGCACGGCAAGCGCGTCGATCGCCCTGGTGGGAACCATGTTAAAACCCTTATATAAGAAACAGCGGTTAAAACCGCAGAACCTGTCGAGACTGATGGAAGACACCGCCACACAGGGTGCAGTCGCCATCCCGTGGAACGGCAACGCAATATTTGCAGCCGCCGCTTTAGGCGTTGCCCCGCTAACCTTCCTGCCGTTTCTGTTTCTAGCATTCTTTACACCGATATTTACACTGTTGTATGGATTGACAGGGTTTACGATGCTGAAGATGGAAGAGGGGGAAGCTGAAGAAGTTGAAGAAAAATGAAGGTAAATTGATTAAAGTTCATCTGTTACTGGCAGAACCGAGTATTAGATATTCAACTAGAATAGAATAGCTCTGACAGAAATCCCATAACATAAATTTTTAGGCACAGATTATAAGTCTGTGTCTTTCTTTTTATCGTCACTATTATAGTCAACAACCTATCCACATATCCATCACTCCCTAAAAGACATAAGAACTTTATTTCACTACTTGAACTTTTATTAAAAATTTACCCAATTTTAATCTCTACGTGCTATTATGGTGGTCTACAAAGCGAGTTTAAAAATCGAGGTAAAAAAGATGAAAATAAGGCTCATCATTATTATCATATGTATCATTCTGATGCTCATAGTGGTATCTATTATAGAAAGTTTTAATCACAGCAGAACGGACGCGCCGAAACAGGCGGACGCTATCATTATGCTCGGCGGCGGTGATCAGGGCAGGATGCAAAAGGCGGCAGAGCTGTATCACGAGGGATATTCGGACTATGTCATCATCTCGCCCGCGATGGATGAGCATTACGCGCAGTCAAAGCAGTTTGCGCTCGATCTAGGAATTCCGGATGCGGCGATTATCGAAGAAGTAGACGCCACCAGCACATACACGAATGCCACGGAAACGTTGGCGATCATGGAAGAGCGGGGATTTCAAAGTGCATTGGTTGTGACCAGCGATTACCATTTGAAGCGTTCCAAACTGATTCACGACCGTGTGAATGAGAATCAATATGACGGCAAGTTTGAACTGACCTATATCGCTGCACTCAGCGCAGAGGGTGAGCCTTGGGGTGAGCAGGAGTTTGCCAAAAATATTTGGTTCAGAGAATATGTAAAATTGTGGGGCTACCGGTTGGGATTGTATCATTTTATCGATATACCGGATGATACGGATGCGCAATGAGTGTGATCTCAATTTATTTAAGCAGGATAAAGTAGTAAGAAGGGTGTGGACAAAATGTCCCACACCCTTCTTACTTTCTTTCTCATTAAATTATTTCTGAACTGTTAAATACTCGATGATAATTTTACGTAATACTTCCAACTGTATTTCAGGTTCCATGTCCAACTCGATAAAGAAAACTGATTTTTGAACTGTTAATTTCTTTGCGAACGTAGCAAATGTATTGATAAGAGTGATAAGTGAGGCATCAATATCAATATCTTTACGGATGGAACTATCCTTTTTTCCTTCTTCAATAATCGATGCGAAGGTGCTGGATACTTCCTTATAGACTGTCTTGAATCGTTCAGTATCCTCAATAGGTTCTTTTAAACGCGAAGAATACGTATCGAAATCTTCTAAAAACCCAATATGCTCTCCATCTTTATTTTTTAACTCACCGACGAAATGATCCATTAAAACTTCCATCTTCTCCAAGGCAGTTACATCTAGAGCAGCTGCATTCTGAAACACAGTTAATATTTTCTTCAGACCTTGTGTCGCCACAACAACTACAATTTTTTCTTTTTTGGAGAATAGCCGGAACACCGTGGCAACTCCTAAATTGGCTTCGGTTGCTATATCCTGCATCGTTGTATTATCAATTCCTTTTTCTACAAAGAGAATTTTTGCAGCATCAAGAATGGTTTCTTTTCTCATCTCTTTATTTTGTTGACGTTCTGCTTCATACCTATCCGATGGTTTCATAGCGACTTCCCTCATTATGATAATTTATTTAACCTAACGTTATAGAATCCACTGTATTTTGTCAATTACAGTTCTAAATAGACCATTTAATCATATTTAATTGACAGATAATTAATATGGTGATAGTATGACTATCAATATGATGTGTAAACTATCTATCATAGTTTTATAACTGTGATTTTTATTTAATATCATTTGTATGCGCTTACAAAATTAAAGGCAAAGGGGAATGAATTTGATGAGTAAAGAAACAGAATGGAATGAAACCGTTGATGTTGTTGTTTTAGGTTCAGGGGGAGCAGCTCTGACTGCAGCGACAACAGCTCACGACAATGGGGCGGAAGTATTGGTGTTGGAAAAGTCTTCTGAAATTGGTGGGACAACAGCTATGTCTGGTGGTGTGCCTTGGATTCCTTTGAACCATTATATGGATGAAAAAGGAATTGATGATTCAAAAGAAGAAGCATTGAAATTTATCCGTCGCCTGACCAGTGGTAAAGAGCCTAATCCTGAGTTGATTGGAGTTTATTTGGACAAAGGAAAAGAAATGATTAAGTATATGCATGACAATACACCGGTTAAATTTGCGATACCAAAAGCCTACGGTGATTATTACGCAGACCTGCCCGGAGGAAGGGTTGAAGGGAGATCACTGGACCCATTACCATTCGAACTGAATGAATTAGGGGATTTAGCGGATAAAATCAGAAGAAATCCTATTTTTCCGCCGCTTACACTGGAAGAGGGCGGGGCAGATAAAGATTCTATCGATTATTCTCTTATGGCAGAAAGAATGGAGAAAAACATCACAACGATGGGCCGTGCTTTAATTGGTTCACTGGTAAAAGGTTTGCTTGATAGAGAGATAGAAATCAGACTGAACACTGCAGGTATTAAACTGTTTCAAAATGATGAAGGTGAAATCATCGGTGTGCAGGCAGAATCTGATGGAGAAACTGTCAATATAGCCACACGAAATGGCGTTGTTATTGCTACAGGTGGATTCGAGTGGAATAAAGAGCTCGTAAAATCCTTCTTACCAGGGGAACCGACCCATCATCTTTCACCACCTTACAATGAAGGTGATGGTTTAATCATGGCTATGGAAGCAGGGGCAGAACTTGCGAACATGAGTGATGCGTGGTGGTATCCGGCTGCACAGGATCCTTCGATAGAATATGAGGGACGTATATTTAACTTGATCAACAGCCCTAGGAATGCTGCGCACAGTATTATCGTCAATGATCAGGGTAAGAGGTTCGTAAATGAAGGTGCGACATATAAAGATATGCCAAGGAAATTCTTCTCATATGATGAAGTGACACAAACATATCCAAACGAAAGAAACACATGGTTAATTTTTGACAGCCAGTTAAAAGACAATCATTTAGTTGTCACTGTTGCTGCAGATGAGCCTGCTCCGGAATGGATGCACCCATCTGAAAACCTGGAAGAACTCGCTGCGAAAATCGGTGTAGACGTAGAAGGGTTAAAGTCAACAGTTGAAACCTTTAATGGATATGTAGAGAACGGTGAAGATCCTGAATTCCATCGCGGTACGTTATATTTTGAAGGTATGGGTGCTGGTGGGGGATCAGCTGAACTCAACCTCGGTAAAATTGAAAAAGGACCATTTTATGCAATTCCAATCTACTTCGGGACATTAGGTACTGCTGGAGGACCGCGTGTAGATGAAAACGGACAAGTGATCAGTCTTCGTGGCCAGAAAATTCCAGGGCTGTATGCAGCAGGTAATGCGGCAATGTCTATTTTAGGACCATCCTACCCTGGTGCAGGCGCAACAATTGGACCTGGTTTGACTTGGGGATACTTGGCAGGTATTCAAATCGCAAAATCCAAAACGAGTAAAGTAGAAAATTAAAAACGAAAAGAAAAGGGGAATATAAAGATGCCAAATGGCTCACATACAACAAATGTAAAGGTACCTATTGAAGATGTCTGGGATTTTGTCAGCTCCATAAATAACTGGGCGCCACTCGTCCCGGGATATATCAACCATGAACTTATCAATGAAAATGAATCTACCTGGCAGTTTAAAGGTGATCTTGGATTCATGAAGAAAACAGTGAAACTTAAAGTGGATATTACTGAATGGAGGGAGCCGAATCTGGTGACCTTCAACCTGACAGGAATGGGAGAGAACTTCAAAGGTGATGGTTATTTTGAAGCTGAAAAAGTGGATGCTCATTCAACAAATATAACAGGTTATTTGGATATTACAGCAGCCGGTGCAATGGGGCCGATGATCAATACAATTCTAAAAAGCTTTGTCCCGCAAACTGCAGCAGATCTTACAAATGCAATTGCTGATGAAATTAAAGAAACAGAGGGTAAGAGAGTTTAATACTTTTATGGACGTTAAAAGTTATCTACTAATTAAGAAGATAACAAACCGTAAATATATGTTATAAATATAAATGCAGACCCCAGCTATGAATTTAAATTCATAGCTGGGGTCTTATTACATGGGTCAGTCTATTAAAATATTTAGTCTTAAACAAACAACGCCTTAATCTCAAGGTAGTCTTCCACACCGTACAATCCGTTTTCACGGCCTAAGCCTGACTGCTTATAACCGCCGAACGGCGCGTGTGCGGAACGGGCGCCGCCGTTGATGAAGACGTTACCTGTTCTGATCTGCTTGCCGACTTTCAATGCTGATTCGAAGTCCGGTCCTGTGACTGCGCCGGATAGACCATAGTCCACATCGTTCGCTAACTCGATGGCTTCTTCTTCGCTGTCATACGGTACAACGACGAGTACGGGTCCGAAGATTTCTTCCTGTGCGATGGTCATGCTGTTTTTCACATTCGTGAATACTGTCGGTTCGACGTAGTAGCCGGTTCTGTCGACTTTGTTGCCGCCGACTAATACTTCAGCGCCTTCGTCCTTGCCTTTTTGGATATAGTCGAGCACTGTTTTCATCTGGTTTTCATCGACGAGTGGTCCAATGTCGGTTTCATAATCTGTCGGATCGCCGATTTTCACATCTTTATAATATTCTTTGATCTTTTCATTCACTTCGTCCAGCTGTTCCCTTGGAACTAAGAGACGTGTCAGTGCGGAACAGCTCTGACCCTGGTTGTTGATGACGGTTTTAGCCGCCTGGTCGATGGCCTGATCGAGGTCCCCGCCTTTCAAGTAGACGAGCGGTGATTTACCGCCGAGTTCGAGCACTAGTTTCTTGATGTTTACTGCGGCACTTTCATACATTTTCTGTCCGACTGAAGTGGAACCTGTAAATGACACGACTGACACGTCTTCGTGTTTCGTGAGATAGTCACCGAGGTCGCCGCCGCTTCCTGTCACGACGTTGAATACGCCGTCAGGGAGACCCGCTTCATCGACGATTTCAGCGAGCAGCATCGCAGTGAGCGGTGTCAGGCTTGCCGGTTTGATGACGACCGTATTACCTGCAAGAAGTGCCGGCGTCATCTTCCTCTGGATCTGGTTCAGCGGATAGTTCCACGGCGTGATGCATGCAACCACACCGAACCCTTCTTTCTGGATGACTGTGCCGTCTTTCAGTTTCTCTTCAAATTCAAAATCTTTTATATCTTCAAGTGTCGCTTCCATTTCATTGAGTGACAGCGGCACCTGGCCTTCTTCCGAGAACGTCTGCGAGTTGCCGAGTTCACTGACCATGATGTCAGCGAGTTCCTGTTTCTTTGCCTCGATGCCTTCCATTATTTTTCTGACATATTCGGCTCTTTTTTCCGGAGAAGTTTCATTCCATGCCGGGAATGCATTTTTCGCAGCTTCAACCGCATTATCCACATCGCTATGACTGCCTTTCGGAACTTTTGCGATGATTTCCTTCGTCGCAGGGTTTTCAACTTCGCTGAATTCACCGGAATCGGAGTTCTGCCACTTGCCGTTGTAGTAAATTTGATGTTCTTTCACAAAAATCTCCTCCTGAATATATAATAAAAGTTGTCTCATTTTAATAGCGTCTTCTCAATTAGTGTACCCGTTGTCCCTTTTTAAAAAACATGTCCGGCACTGAAACCGATCACTGCCGCAGCGATTCCCGCAGCAACAGAAGTGAGTACATAAATGACAGCGGATTTTACTTCATTTTGGATGGTTAAACGAATCGTTTCGTAGCCGAAAGTGGAGAAGGTCGTATATGCACCGCAAAATCCGACACCACCGAACAGCCACAGCCATTCACTGATATGACCGGATAAATGAAGCTGGGTCAGAAAACCAAGCAGAAATGATCCGGTAATGTTGATCATCCATGTACCTATGGGAACCCTATACCGGTTTTGCATATTACCCAGCATGAATCTTGCTAAGGCACCTAAAGCGCCGCCTGTCCCAATCAGGAAAATCATGCGCTGTCACCCCGTCTATAGATTGGTAAGGCCAGTTTATAACCGGAGTAAGTCATCAATAATCCGAATATGACAGAAGCCGCAACATATATGACTGCCGGTAATAAAAACCCCCGGCCGAATAAAGTCACCGTTTCTACAGTGAATGTGGAGAACGTTGTAAAAGCGCCGATAAATCCGGTACCGATAATCAAGGCATATTCAGATCTGATATTTGTCTTCCGGCTGATATATGTCAGAAGCCAGCCGAGAGCGAAACAGCCGGCCAGATTGACGAAGAGAGTACTAAACGGGAAACCGCCCTCTGTTTGGAACCATTCGCTGAAAGCAAATCTGGAAATGGTGCCAAAGAAACCGCCAATCATCACGAATAAGTATTTCATTGTAATCTCCTTTCTCGCTTCCAAATATTATAACATTTTCATGTTTATTGATTAATTTCAGTATGTATAGGGAATATCATTATAATAGTAGAATCCTTTCGGTTTAACCGATTGAGAAAGGAATGATCAACGATGATTTCGTATAAAGAACTGAACAAGTATCTGGATGATATCGACCTTCCGAAAACGATAGAGGAAGTGCTGTCATATAAACATGAACTACACAGTGATGAATTCAAGTTCATCGACAGTGCGAATAAATTTCTGATGGAACATGAAGACTATGAAACTTATAAAGAAAAAGAAGCCCATTGCCTGGGTACATGCCTGACGGATTTCACTCGTGTCGGCGTCTACTTTTTATTGAAGGATGAGATTGTCACGGTGAATACATCCAATTTGAACAAGGAAGAATTCAAATGGGAAGTCTTCCATTTTCCATTCACTGATATCGATGACCTGGATCTTGTCCTTGTCGAGGGCATGGACGAATATGATTATGAAGCGGGTGTACTATATCTGAAAGTGACGGACGAGCGGGACAATCCGCGGACGCATGTCATCCGCAACGTCAATCCGAGACATTTCTACTGCTTCGAGACATTCTACAACAATATTAAACAAAGCAAAAATATTTGGCTCTACGTCAAATCAGGTTGATGGGCATTGAGATCCTTGAGTCTAGCTCGCTTTATGCGAGCTAGACTCTTTTTTTATTTGTGGTCGGTATAACCGGGTCATTAATAATATACGATCTCTGAAATGCGCAAAGTTACGATAGCCAAAAGCCACGCGTTTTAATGTTTTGATACTGTTATTGATGCCTTCCAGCGGGCCATTTGTGAGTGTTGGATAGGCCAGTGTGTTCTGGATATACGGACTGTACTTTTTAAACGTACGCAACACCCTGCGCATCCCCGAGGACAGTGGGTGTTCCGATGATGTGTGAATCAAGTGGTT
>NZ_JCANUC010000038.1:0-10975 GCF_059568765.1 Lacicoccus kunmingensis DSM 17847
GATTCCCTTGGTGTGGGATTCTGGATTCCCTTGTCGTGGGAATCCTTGATACTATTGACTTCAAGGTCATTTTCTTCTTGCTGAATTTTATAAACATCATTTTTTGTTATTTCTGGCTTCATTAAGTAAGAAATATTAGGTTTATTTAAACCTTGTCTTTTTTGTTCTAATAGCCCAGCTAATTGCAATTCTTTTTTTATTGTTGTTACATGATTTTTACTGCAATTCAATATTTCTCTAAGTTTAACGTCTGTATAAATAAAATATATTTTACCAGTGGAATCTACCCACTTATTTTTGATAGATAAATCCAATCTATCTCTTAGAATAGCGTAAGCGATCTTTGTTTCATTTCTCATTTTTACATATTTTTCATTTGTGAAGAATACCTTAGGTAATTGATAGAATCGTTCCTTATATTCTTCTTGGACTGTAAAGTACTTATTACTCATGATAAAAACCCCATTCTTTTTTTGATTGAGGTCTAATAATTAAGTATTGTTAAGACTGCCTTATTGTATTTCGATTTGAAACTTGTTATAATAAGACTTATAAAACTAACCAACACTTTAATGAATTAGACCGAACACGCTATCTGCTCAATAGTGTGTTCTTTTTTTATTATAACGCTAGTATACAATGTATGCAAGTTTCTTTGTGGAGAAATTTCATTCACTATAGAGATATTTATAGCGAGACAATGTAACTTATAATTAATACTTAAGTAGGTGAGTATTATGAATGATTTAGATTGTAAAGCTATTGAGTTAGAACAAAATATAGCCTTTGAATTAAAAATAGAACGTTTAAAAAAGAATTATACTTTAGAATATGTAAGCAATTCTCTTCAAATGAGTAAGTCTTACTTATCACAAATTGAAAATAAAAAACGCACTAAAGTCAGCATGCAAACTTTAATACGTTTATCTCTTTTTTATGAAGTCGAATTTGCAGAAATAGTTAGACGTGCCAGCAACAACTAAAAAGTAAACGTACAATTATAGTTACCATTATTGTGATCTATAGTGAAGCCATCATCATTTTCAATAAAATCAAATGTGCCTACATAGGCTTCTTCATCATCAGCAGTATAAAATTCAATGCTTTCATCAGATATAAATTTATAACTATCTAAATTGTTATTATTTAAAACTTTCCCGTCAGCAAATTCTATGCTTTCTTCATCAAAATGGCTTGGGCAGTGTCCTGTCGTAGTATATACACCAGTTAATTTATCACTTGAACAAGCACTTAGTGTCAAAATACTGATTGTGAATAATAGAAAAAAATATTTTTTCATATTTATCTCTCCAATATTTCATCATTTTGTTGTTTATACTCTTTATCATTTTCATAACTTTTTACTTTTTCTAGTGTACCGTAACTTTCAATATTAAAGCCACCTTTTTCAAGTTTTTCTTTCTGGAACTCTGAAAAAGGTTGATTATCATATACTAAAGCAATCTTAGTTTCTGGAACGAGCCTTACAAACCCCATTTTATGGATCTTATCCCAGCTTAAATCATCATTTCTATCTAAATTATAACTATCTAAAAGCGAGTTATGGTCTGTGCCACGAATATTTGAATCATATTCTCCAGAAATTAATTTATTATCTGGAGTAATCCAGATACTTTGATTAATATCGTCAGTATAGTTTAAATGCTCTGGAATAGCGTTTAAATCGTTTTTTAGCGACTTTTTATCTTCTTGGTAGTATTCTTCGATTTTTCTATTGAAATCACTCTCAGCGTCTTTATAACCGCTTACAAATCGTTCTGAATGAATGGTTGTATCTATCTTATTCTGTATATCATTTTCTTTATCTTTTATAAACTGCATTTTACCCTCACTATATTCAAGTTTATCAAAATGCTTTTTAATGGATTGAACCCTATCTTTAATGTTTGTATAGTCAAATGACTTGAATAGACTAACATCTTTGAATTTAACTTTGATTGCTGGATAATTAAGATTGCTATTATCTAAAGAGATTTTTTCTATTTTATCTTCTTTAAAATTTTCATTGATAATACCTATTAAATTTTGAACGTTCTCAATTTGGTTGAGATACTTAGACACGACTTTAAATTCTTGACTATCTGAATCTAATTGCTTTGAATTTTTTTGAAGATTTTTTTTATGAAATTGAAAAACTTCTGGTTGTTTATTTTCAATACCCATTAAAACATTGTCACGAAAAATAATATTCTCACTACTTTTCAGTAATCCCTTTTTTCTATCTTCTGCTAACTGCTTTGAATAACTATCATCATTTATCTCTGTGATTTTTTTTGATAAAAAAGTTTCTTTAAAGCTAGCCATATTATTTACCACCTTTGATAAAGAAAGTTATCTCTCTAAATCATTATCTCTATTTTCCTTTTTACGATGAATCCGATTATCTGTTTTAGTATCCTGTATTGTATTACGAACATTTGATTCAGTTTTATCAATTTGTAATTGTGTATTCATGCTATCTCTGGAATTTAGTTGAGAAGTAGATCTTGCAATATTTTCAGAATTTGACCTAGCTTTATAAGCAATATTTGATTGAGTACTGTTAAGGAATCTTTCATTCTTCTTCATTTGTTTAAGCAATTTTGCATATAATTCATCTTGTTGAAGTCGTTTAATTTTCTCATCATCTTTGGCAGAAAATCTTTTAATATTTTCTTGATCTTGTAAATCTTTAGTAATATCTTTTTCATCTAAATGATTTGATATTTTGGAATATAGATTTTTATTTGCTAAAGAATTACCAGCAAGAGAAAAAGCATATTCATCTTTTTCATCATAATATTTTTCAATATATTTTTCGTATTCTTTGCTATTATCATCAATTGATTTCTTAATACTAAAATCCAATTCTGGTTTTTGATTTAACTTTTCTTGCTCAATATTATTGAGAATATCATCTAAATTATATTCCTTATGAATTTCATCAATTAATTCAGTATCTATATTGAATTTCTTTGAGTAGTCTAACTTGGTTATATAAATACCATAATAAACATCATCTATTTTTTGATTAATATAATCCCTATTTTCTTTTGGATTATCTTCATATAAATTTTTGAATTCTTTTAATTTATAATCAATATCTTTTTTAAAGTCTGGATAATAAAGTTCATCTTCTGCTGATTTTTTAATTTTTTCAATATCATAATTGGAATAGAAATCATCACTTGTAATTTCTTCAAATAGTTTTTTGTTTCGTAAGTACTCTATATTTAAATTATTGTCTTGAATAATATTTTTTTCATTTGCGTACTCATACATGATTATATTTTTATGCAGATCTTTAAGTTTTTGATATTCTACTTCACTATCACTAAAGTAGTTATCATTTTCTTTATATACAAAACCTTTTGCTAATCCAAAATTTTTAAATTCAGTTTCTAAACTATCTTGATTAAAAAGGTATTCATTTTTAGAACGTTCTTCATCATTTAGATTTTCATATATGTTTTCAATATGAGAGCGTAGTTCATCTTCTTTATCAAGTTCATTAAAATCATTAATGGTTTTCCTTGTTACTAAATCAATTAAATTATTTACATCAGCTTCTTTAAGTTCCACCATTTCTAATCACTCCCTTATTTATTTTTTTTAACATAATCAGAAAATTTATCTAAAAGTTTCTCTGTATCTTCAATCGATAAATCATATATATCAAAATACTTTTCGAGTAATGCACCTTTTTGGATTAGTCTACTTGCTCTTTCTTTTCTGTTTATATTCTTCAAACGATTTAGTTCTAATTCCTTTTTTTCAACTTGTGCAGAAATTTTTTTGTAATCTTTCATAGTATCACCAGCTATAAATTATTCATAAACGTTTTCTGAATTCATTGTATTGTTATGTTCATTATTTTCTTCTTGTTCATCTGAATTATTACTAAGACTTGAAAATTCAGAAGCTTTATCTTTTATAAATTCTTCAAGTAAATCATAATCATCATTTACTTCAAGATCCCATTCTTTAAAGACCATTTCACCAATTGAATAAAATGTATCTCTTTTTGCTTGTTCTTGTTTCTCTTTAAGCTCTTGAATTTCTTTTTCTAATTTAGTTAGTCTATTGAATTTGGCTTTACTCATTTTTATCTACCCCTTAATTATTATCTGTCCTTATATTTTACCATTATTAATTTTAAAAATCAAAAAAACATGTTATAATAAGTATCAGTTCACAAGGACTGCCCAGTTACACACACGTTTTTCTTACGAAAAATCCTGTGTTCACTGTAAGTTCAAAAAAATCGCCTCAAGGGTGTAAATCATAAAGGGAAGGAGTGATGATTGTGTCGGGTTATTTTAGACTTGAAGTAAAAAATATTAATAGAAGTACTCGTAATATAATTGCTTGTGCTTCATACAGATCAGATGAAAAGCTATATAGTGAACGTACTGATGAAAATATAAAATTTGCTAATCATAGTCAGAAACCAGAATCATTTATCATTACTCCTAATCATGCACCAGACTGGGCGAGTAATCGTGAAAAACTTTGGAATGAAGTTGATAAAAAAGAACGTTCAGTACAAGAGAACTCACGAGTTGCAAGAGAAGTAATTTTAAGTTTACCTAATGATCTTGATTATAAATTAAATAAAGAAATTGTGAAAAACTTTGTGCAAGATGAATTTGTGAATCAAGGAATGGTTGCAGATATATCTATTCATACTGATGATATAAATAATCCTCATGCTCATGTATTACTTACAACTAGACCATTTAAAGAAAATGGTGAGTGGGGTGCTAAAAGAAAAAGTAATTATGTTTTTGATGAAAATGGAGAACACGTACTGACGAAAAGTGGAAATAAAAAAAGAGAATCAGTACATGCATTTGATTTTAACAATCAGTATATAAAAGATATAAGAAAATCATATTCTAATATTTTAAATGAATATTCTAAACGTGCTGGTATTAATAAAGAATATTCAAGTGAAAGCTTTGAGAATCAAGGCAGAAAAGAATTACCTTTAAAACGTTTAACAAGAGAAGAATATTATTTAGAGAAAAAAGAGAAAGAACGTTGTAATCAACAAGGTATTGATTATGTTCCTGTAACATTCTACGGGAAGATAAATAAAGAAATAGAAGAATATAATCAAGGTATTATTAATAATTTAGAGCAAAATTTAGATGATAAAGTAATGAAAATAAATGATCTTATTAGAGATCATAAATCTGATATAACAGTTGATAAAGAAAGTTTTAAAATTATTACAAAACGTAATAAAGGATTTGTTAATTACGAAAGTGCTAAGAAAATTTATAAATCATTACACCCTACTGCTAGTAAATATGGCAGATCTCTTATGGCAGAAAAAGATCGTTTGAAGTTTAGGAAAGACTATTTAATTAATTTAGAAAATAGTTTTAACTCTAATTCAAATTCAGTTAAAAAGTTTGGTTATGATCCTAAAACATTTGAAAAAGATATTGTAAATGAAGTAGATAAGTTGAAAAATGATGTGCAGTCATATAAAGCTAAAAAAGAAAAATACAATGAATTATATGGTGCTTCTAAAGAAGTTTATTCATATTTTTTAAAGAGTAATCGAGAAATTTATAATCACATATTTAAAGATAATAATATTGAATATTATCAGCACAATGACGATAGTATTAATCTGTATTTAAATAATATTAAGAACGGAAACTATATAGATATTACAGAAATATCTGGTCTAAAATATGAAGATAATGATATGCAAAATCTTAAAAACTTTGATTTATATTCTATTCTTTCTAAAGAAATTAATTTCGCTAAGAAAGATATTCAGAAAGCAACTTTAAGTTTAAAAGAAGAATATAACAAAGAAGATGTTCTTGAACTTAACTTTAGAGTTAAAGAGTATAACGAAAAATTAGAACAACTAAATGATTATAAACATCATATAGATGATGATTTACAACGTGCATTTAAAGAGAAAAATCTATCCTATAATGACTTAGATAGTTTATCTATGTTTAATAAAATTAAGATGATTGAACAAGCTACTTCTAATAATAATACCTATTCTGACGAACAAATATTTAATCACTTTAGCAATAAGAATCAAGAGTTTGACCAGCAAGCAGAAGATATTATTGAGAGCTTTGAATATAGTGAGTTTAATGTTGTTAATCAAAGTATCAGTTCATTATCAGATAGTGTATTCAATAGTTTAAGTAGTGCAGTCCATGATATTGATAATCAAACTAAGTATAAAGATTTATATAATAAGCGTAAGAAAAATGGAACAATGTATGAAAGATAATTGTATACTATGTATGCATTTGGTATACTTTGTGTACAAATATTAAGGGATAAGGTGATTTTATGAAAGGGAATATTTTCAAAGGGATTCTATTAATTGTTCTTTCTTATGTGATTGTTGGTTTAGTTTACAACAATATCTATTTAATTTTTTCAGAGAAAGTATCATTTGAAGATGATTATTTTTGGAAACTATTAGCTTTATATTTAGAGCCTAATACTGCTATTTCTTATTTAGAAAGTATCTTTATTTCTGAATGGTGGTTTTACTGGTTATTAATTCCTTCTGGAATCTTTGGTATTTTACTTTGGGGTTTACAAGACTTCTTTAATAAAAATGAAAAATATGAAGAAGCTGATAAATATGGTATTCATGGTACTGCAAAGTGGGCAGATCCTTTATCATTAATGAATGGTAAAACATTAGCTAAAGCTAGTAAGTCTAAATATGGTAAGGCTGAAAAAACTTTAGGATTACCAAGTGGTTATATTTTAGGTAGAGTGCCAGGGCAAAAAAAAGTTCTGGTTATGACTGATGATACAGATGTAGATAATCAGCATATGCTCGTAATCGGTAGTAGTGGTGCTTCAAAGTCACAAGCTTTTGTAATACCTAATTTAATCAACGTAAGAGATAAATCAATTATTGTGACTGATCCTAAAGGAGAACTGTATAACATGACTGCACAACTCAAAGCAGATCAAGGTTATAAAGTTTACCAAGTTGATTTTGTATCTTTTATGCAATCCCGTTATAATCCATTAACATATGTAGAAACAGATTTACAAGCACAGACGGTAGCAAACACTATTATTTCAAACTTCGAGGGAGATAGTGGTGGAGATAATGCATTCTTTAAAAATAACGCTACAAATATGTTAAGTGCATTAATCATCTATGTGAAAACTGAATATCCGACAGAGCAAGCAAACATGGCAACCTTAGTTGATGTATATACTAATCATGTGCAAGACGAAGAACAATTTGAAGAATGGTATAAAGAAATTCCTAAAGATCACCCAGCTAAAAAGATGTTAGCTTCTATACTGGATTTAAAAGGTAATACGAGGGCTAGTGTAACAAGTACATTAAATAACGGTTTATCAATATTCAAACTAAGTAAAGTTCAACATATGACAGCAGAAAGTGATTTTAATTTTGAGGATTTTGTAAATGAGAAAGCCATATTATATGTAAAACTGTCTATGGAAAATGATACATTCAATCCGATTACTTCGGTATTCTTTTCACAGATGATTGATGTTTTATACGATATAGCAAAACAAAGCCCTAATGAAACGTTACCAAGAAAAGTACTGTTATTACTTGATGAATTTGCAAATATCGGTAAGTTGAATAATTACAGTAAAGTAATGTCTACCTCGAGATCCTTAGGTTTAATATTATGTACAATAATACAAAATAAAGCACAACTTGAAAAATCGAGTATGTACGGTAAAGAAGAAGCAAGAGAAATTATGTATAACCATGATGTAAAGATATTTTTACGTGCAGACCAAGCTGATAGTGATACGACACGCTGGGTTAGTGAAGCAATAGGTAATACAACTGTTAAACAACAAAAAGGCAGTATGACCAAAAGTGAAAAATCAGTAAGTCGATCTGAAAATCATGAATATGTAAAAAGAGCTTTAATGACACCAGAAGAAGTTGGAAGATTGAAGAAAAACGAATCTATTATAATGATTGCTGGACAAGATCCAATATTTGCAGAAAAAGCATTTCAATTTGAAATTTATCCTAATTTGATTACTGATAAGGATAGAAAGCTAAATTACAATAATTTAAGAAAAACATTAGGCTTTACAGGAGAATTAATCAAAGAACAAGAATATGTTATTGCAGATGAAATAAGTTTTAGTGAATATCATAATCGCAAGCAGAAAGTAAAAAATGAATCTACTAATGTTGATACTCAAATTAAGAATGATATTCTAGGTGGTATGAAGCAAGAATACGATAAAGATGTTCAAGCAATCACAAATTCATTAAATGAAGAAGAATATACTTCACAAGAAAGCAAAGGATTTAAAAGTTTATTTGATGAAATTCAAGACGATATGAAACAACATATTGAATTTTCAACATATGAAAGTGTTCTTAATATAAAAAATATAGATTCTAAAGAACATAAAATTTATCATGAGAACGGTTTAGATAAAGAAGCAGTTAGAAAAAAACGTAATAATACTGCGGAGTTAGATGATTTAGAGAACGATTTAGATATATAGGCATATGACCTATATATCTTTTTTTATTATTGAATACATTGCATACATATGGTATACTTAGCATACAATTAGAGGGGTGACTATATGTTATCAACTGTTAATATTAAATATGAATATATTGATTTAATTAACTTGCTGATAGGTATTAGTACACAAGAGAAAAAACAATTATCTAGGTTACCTTTAGAAGAAATTAAACATAAATACTATTTAATTCTTAAAGGAAAATCTGAAGAAATGCTATAGGGGGATATATTATGAATACAGTAATATTTGCAGAAAAACCTAGTCAAGCGAGAGAATATGCGGAAGCTATAGGAATTAAGAAGAAGCATAAAACACACATTGAGTTAGTAGATAATAAGTATGTAGAAAATGGAATTGTTACGTGGGGATTCGGACACTTAGTTGAGTTAAAATTACCTAAAGAGTACGATAATCCAGTAGACAACTGGAATTTAAGTAATTTACCATATAAACCCGATCCAATTGAATTTAAAGTAGCTGACGATAAAAAATCTCAATTTAATGCTATAAAAAAGCTTTTTTCAAAAGCAGACCTACTGGTTAATGGTTGTGATATTGACAGAGAGGGATCTAATATATTCTATACAACTTTAAAAGTTACAGGTATAAAGGATAAACCTATTAAGAGGTTATGGATCAATTCTTTAGTGGCTTCTGAAATACAAAAAGGATTTTTAAATTTGAAAGATAACCAGAAGGATCTATTAATGTTCAAGGAAGCTTCATCAAGAGCCGTTAGCGACTATTTAATCGGTATGAATCTTAGCCCTATGTATTCCAAGATATTTCAATCGAAAGGGCTTAGAGAGGTGTTTTCGATAGGTAGGGTACAAACACCTACATTATATATGATATATGAAAGATATAATGAGATTGAAAACTTTAAATCAGAAAAATTCTATGAAATCACTGGGAACTTTAAAGTACAAGCTGGGAAGTATAAGGGTAAAGCTAAATTTAAATCTAAGAGTAAAGAAGAAGCTATCAATTTACTAGCGAAGCATAATTTGAATGATATGAGTGTTGAAGGATATATTAGTAATTTATCCACCGTGGAAAAAAAACAACAATCACCTAAACTACATTCTTTATCAACATTACAATCTAAAATCAATGCGAAGTATAAATATAGTCCAGAAAAAACTAAGAAAATAATTCAAGATCTATACGAGAAAAAAATACTAAGTTATCCACGAACGGATTGTAATTTCATCACAGAAAATGAATTTGAATATCTTAAGAATAATTTGAATCAGTATCAGAAACTATATGATATGAATTTTGAAGTTCAATATAGTGAACCAAGAAAACGATACGTTGACGGATCACGTGTACAAGAACACTATGCGATTGTGCCTACATCAAAAATTCCTAATCGTACCACAATAGATAATTTGAGTGATGATTATAAAAATGTACTAAATGAAGTTGTAGCAACAACGCTGAGTATGTTTGCTTCTGATTATGTATATGATGAAACCAATATTGAAACTAATATGAACGATTTACTATTCTATACTAAGGGTACTGTAGATAAAATATTAGGCTGGAAAACATTATATCCTAAGTCTAAAAAAGAAAATGAAGATAAGTTACCAGCAATCGTTAGTAAAGAATCGGTATTAGCAAAGGTTAATCTGAAAGATTCAGATACAAAACCCCCCAATTTATATACAGAGGGGCAATTAATAAATTTAATGAAAACTTGTGGTAAGACTGTTGATGATGAAGATGATATTAAAATTTTAAAAGATATTGAGGGATTAGGTACGGAAGCAACTAGAGATAGTATTATCAAATCTTTAAAAGATCGAGAATATATCAGTATCACGAAAAATACAGTTTATATCACAGATAAAGGTATATTATTATGTAAAGCGATTAAGGACAGTTTATTAAGTAGTCCAGCAATGACTGCACAGTGGGAAAAACGGTTGAAAGAAATCGGTAATGGTAACGCTTCTGCTTCAAATTTTATTGATATAACTATGAAGTTTATCGAAAAAGAATTAAGTACATTTGAAGAAAAAAAGAATGATGAAGAATTAAATAATCTTACAAATAATTTAAATGAATCAAAAATGATTTGTGAATGTTCTAATTGTAATAAAGGATCAATCACTGAAAGTGGGAAAGTTTATAAATGTACAAACTGTAATCAAGTATATTTCAAAAAGTTTTTTAATAATCCTATCCCTAAAAAAGAACTTCTGTATTTGATAAAGAATGGTAAAACGAAAAATAAAATTAATCTTAAAAAGAAAGACGGTAAAACATATAAAGCATATTTAATTTTAGATAATAATAAAGAAAAGAATATAAAACAATGATAAAGTCCGTATAATTGTGTAAAAGTAAAAAGGCCATATAACAGTCCTTTTACGGTACAATGTTTTTAACGACAAAAACATACCCAGGAGGA
>NZ_JCANUC010000039.1:0-9243 GCF_059568765.1 Lacicoccus kunmingensis DSM 17847
CCAATTGATACCTAATGTTTTTTGTATTTCAGATATAGATAAACCTTTGGTGTTTCTTAAGTGTTTGATACAATTAATATCGGACATTGCTAGCATCCTTCCTGACCTCCACTGTGTTATTGTTTCGACACCAATAACGGTAGAGGGACTTGGGGTGGCTGGCAAGTCCTTTTTTATTATTTGCACTGATTTTAAAACAGTGCAGGACTCTGCACTTCTACATTGCAAAGCTCTGCACTTTTATTTTGCCATACACAACATTCCAATCACTTTTTGTATATTATTAGTCATCGCATAATTTTTAATGACCCAGTTATTCAAGCTAATTATTTCATAGTTATCTATTAAATCAATATAATTTTGTAATTCCTCGATTTTTTGTTTTGTCTTTTCATACGACAATAAATTTTCCATATTTAATATTTCCCTTCTTAAATTATAAGATAAACGCAGATTAATACAAATGATAAATTCTTGCTGGAAGATGGTGTTGTATTCATATGACCTAAAAAACTAATCTTCCACTACAGAGACAATTTCTTATTCAATATTAATATTCATTGATAAAAAACCTCCGATATAAAATATCACACCAACAGATGTGCGCAATAATTATATCGGAGGAATTGGTAATTAAGTTGACATTAGTTGGTACATTTCTTGTCATTTGACGGTAAGAAAGATGGCAGAGATGGTCCATTATTCAAAATATTTATGTTAAAATCAATTTTGTGAAATTATATTACAAAAGGGGATGTTTACATATGTCTATAAACAAAGTTTCAATCATCGGTGCGGGTAATGGCGGCATCACTGCAGCTGCAGATCTGACCCAAAGAGGTTTTGATGTCTGTCTATATGAAATGCCGGAATATCAGAAAAACCTTGACGGTATAAGAATGAAAAATGGTATTGAATTTAAAGATAGTAATGGCGAGAAATTCATTGATTTCAACAATGTGACTTCTGATATAGAAGCGGCAGTCGAAGATGCTGAAATCATCATGCTGACTGTTCCGAGTTTTGCTATCGAAAATATATCCGAAAATCTCGCACCGCACGTTGACGAAAATCAGATCATCTTCATCAATGGTGCAGGGACTATGGGATCTGTCAGATTTGTACATAAAGCAAAAGAGATGGGTATACATAAAACATTCAAAATATGTGAAACGAATTCTCTGACATACGGTACAAGAGCTTTTGCAGATGAAGCAAGAGTCGAGTTATCACTATACGTGAAAAAGATATTTTTTTCAGCATATCCGAGTACCGAAACGGAATCACTGCTGGAAAAATGTTCGGAATTATATGATTGTCTTGTCCCTGCTACTAATATCTGGCATACAACATTAGAGAACGGCAATCCTGAAGTACATCCGGGACCGGCATTGTTAAACGCCGGAAGGATTGACTACTCGGGTGGAGAATTTTATTTATACAAAGAAGGTATTACAGAACACACAGTGAAAGTGTTAAGAGCCATCGAACAGGAACGTATGGCAATCGGCAAAGCTTTCGGCTATGAATTGGAAAATGCTATTGAGAGCAGAGCAGGTAGAGGTTATTTCTCAGATGATGGCAGAGACCTGCAGACACTATTCAATACAAGTGAAGTTTATTCTGCAATCAAGGGGCCTGTGGCTGTAGACTCGAGATACTTTACCGAAGATATTTCCTATGGACTCGTATTATGGTCCGATCTTGGAAAAGCAGCTGGTGTTAAAACACCTAATATAGATTCAGTCATCACTTTAGGAAGTACGATTTTAGAAGAAGATTTCTTTGCAACCGGAGTGAACCTTGAAAAACTGGGCTTCGGAAATAAAACAATCGATCAGCTGATCAGTCAGGTATAACTGTCTGATCAAAGGGGGATGCATATATGAAAAGAGAACCTACATTTTTCGAAGCAATATCATGTTTTATCGTACTCGGTATCGTCATCGGAGTTGGATTCGGGATTTATGATATACCGATACAGCCATTACTATTGATCTCTGCAGCGTATGCTGCACTTATTGGCTATCTTACTGGATTGAGATGGAAGGGCATGGAGGAAGGTATCACGAAACGGTTGATGACCGCGATGCCGGCAATATTTATCATATTTACAGTCGGTATCATTATCGGTACATGGATATACTCAGGGACGGTACCGATGCTGATTTACTATGGTTTGCAGATTATTAATCCAGCATATTTCCTTGCTGCGGCATTCATAATCACTGCAGTAGTATCTGTAGCGACAGGAACAGCATGGGGTTCGGTAGCGACAGCGGGTGTTGCTCTCATCGGCATTGCGATGGAACTGAACGTCCCTTTAGGAATGGCGGCAGGTGCCATCATTTCTGGAGGCGTGTTCGGAGATAAGATGTCGCCATTGTCTGATACAACAAATCTGGCTTCCCTCGTTGTCGAGGTGAACCTGTATGATCACATCAAACATATGATGTGGACGACTGTACCTTCATCAATCGTCGGTCTCATTATCTGGTTCTTTGTTGGCTTGAATACGGATTACTCCGGTGGTGCTGATGCAGGTGCGGGTGTTTTGACGGAAGAACTGTCACAGATATTCAACTTTAACATATTCATGCTGATACCGTTCGTCATCATACTATGGGGTGCCATGACCAGAAAACCTGTGGTCCCCATGATGTTGTTATCATCGGTGGTTGCAGTCATTATCGGCATGCTGTTCAATGGATTCTCACTCGTGAACGGTGTCACATCAATGGCTGATGGATTCAATATGGCAATGGTGGAAGCCACGGGAATGAATATCGGAGGCCTCTCCGAAGATGTTATATCACTTGTTACAAGAGGCGGCATATTCTCGATGACCACAATCGTTGTGACCATATTCTGCGGATATGCCTTTGCCGGAATTGTCGAAGCTTCTGGATGTCTGAATAAAATACTGAACACATTTTCCCAATATATCCAGACAAATTGGCAGCTCGTCGGTGTGACCATCATAGGCAGTCTGATCATCGTTTTCACCGCAGGCGTCGCCTCAGTTGCCATCATCATGGTCGGCGTACTCCTGCAGGATGCCTACACCAAAAAAGGATTGCATCATAAGAACTTGTCCAGGACACTGGAAGATTCAAGTACAATGATACTTCCATTGGTCCCGTGGGGAGTCTCTGGTATATACTACATGGAAGTGTTGGACGTCAGTGTTGCAGATTACTGGATCTGGGCGATACCATGCTATCTGTGTATTGTGTTCGCAATGTTCAATGCGTTCACAGGTATGGGGATTGCGAAAAATGATAGTGAGAAAGCTGAGAGAGTTTAAGAGTGAGAAGATGAAGAAACCCGGTCAGATAATTTGGCCAGGTTTCTTTAATTAGAATTGATGTAAGTAAATATTGTTGTAATGATCAAATAAATTGTGTTGCTATGAGACACTTAAGTGAAAATGGATCAATCTTTTCTAGATATCAACTTCACCTGATTATTTTTTGTGATGAAGTGCATCAATACGCAATTGGTATTTACCGATTCATGGAGATGAATCCGCCTCATGAATTATTGAATTTACAGTGTGGGGTCAATGGTTCATATAAAGAGTTCGCTTAGGGCTGCTTTACTGTGCTACTGAAACCGAAGTGAAGATACGATTTTCTCTATGTTCAGATTAAATGTTGTGTGTGTGATTTGGTAAAAGAGTATAAAGAGGTATACTTGAACTGAAGGAGCTGCTTCATATTAATTTAGAAGGAGTTTGATTTAGATGGTCAGAGCTAATGTTATAGAAACTGCTATTCTCGAATTGGATGGTGGGGCATACCATAACTTAATGGATGAATACTTTCATGAAAAATTTAAATGTACTAATATATAATCACTCGGAGTAAAAATTGCTACTAATAAGTTTACCAGAGGCATACCTGACTCTTATACAAAGAATACGAACGGTAGGTAAATTATATATATCTATGGGACAGTACAATCCAGACCTTTTATAAAGTTAAAAGAAGATATCCAGTCGTGTTTTGACCCGGACAAACGTGTTTTACCACTTAACGATATAGAAAAAGTGATATGTACATATACTTCTACGAATCTCACAATAGAGCAGAAAGAAGAGCTGGAGAAATTTTAAACCTGGTGTATATATAACGTTAGTCGGATTGGATACGCTCGCTAAAGATCTTAGGTCGAATTATCGATTCATTGTGAGAGACTATCTAAATAAACCCATGGATTCCGGACAGGTATTTTCAGTAAAAAAATTTATAGAAGTTCACGATAAAACAGGTATTAATGCACCAATAGATACAAAATTTAAGTACAGAGAGAAGGAACTGGATATTCTTAAAAGTAATATAGAGACCTATACTGTTAATTTAAGTACTGGTCCGGCTGGGCTGGGTAAAACTAGGTTGACACTAGATAAGCATGTAAAGCACGATGACGACATCTAACACCGATGACACAGACATCCAATATATGACTTTTATATAAAGGATTATATCCTTTATACCGAAACAGAAAAGGAGGCCCTATGCTAAGAGACATTGCATAGTCCCCTGTTGTACTTCTTATATTAGGTGGCGTGAACAGAATGCCGTTATCTGGAAATGATGGATGAAGAAGCAGTCATGAGTGAGCTCGTCACCGTGCGTAGTTTAGCAATGAAGAAGAACTATTTACGGCGATGCTGAGATTTTAAAAAATAGAGCTGATGCGGATAGTGAGTAGTAAAACCAGGATGAAATATATAACTTGAAGATTTTATTTTGAATCGTCATTGCTGCAAAGTGGGCTTTATATCATCGATTATAAATCTTTTGACTTCTTAACGTACGTATTTCCTCATAAACAACCACCTTAGATGTCGTAAGAAAAGCAAAAAAACATGTATGTAAACCAACAATATTAAATTGCCGATTTGCTACATTTTAATATTGTGATTTACAGAATGCTAAAGTAAAGAACGATTATATGTTTTTAGGCAATTATTTCTTTATCGGAAGCATAGTCTTATATTTTAATTTGATGTTTAAATAAGAGTTGATATCTTCATACACATTCATACTGTATAGATACCAATAAATTATTAGAATTTTAAAAGTATTAAATTTGTCCGTGATTTACCTAATTGGTAATATTAAAGTGAGTATAATTTTGCATTGATACTTGAATTAATTTGAATGAAATAGATTCACTTTTTTATAACTCAAATTAAATGATTATGAAGTAGAGTTTAACATTAACTATAAAAAGTGACTTATTTTGAATATAAAATAGCAGATATGATGTATTCGACGTTCTTTATATCTAGTTATAATTCATCCCGGTTCATCGTAAAGTATTAAGTCTTTTATAACATTTATGAATAATTAAAGTGCAAGACAAATGAAATTTGTGAGGGTATATAATGCCTTTGAAGAAAAATAACCGAAATAATGTAAGCTATCAATCTATCTTTGATTTACTCGATCAAAAATTTACTGATATTGAACTAAGAGAAGGACAGAAAGAAATTGTTCAATTATATAATGAAAACTCTTCTGAGCAAGACGTATCAATAGAACTACCAACAGGATATGGAAAAACCTTACTAGGTGGGCTGATTGCTGAGCATAACAGGTTAAAATACAATAACAAGGTTGTATATTGTTGCGCCACTCGTCACCTTGCTGCTCAAACCAAGAAAATTTTAGATAATCATGGAATAGAAAGCGTACAAATGACAGGAAGCAGCAGGAATTTTTACCAATCAGATGAAAATTTGGATTATCAAAGAAAGAAGGCATTTGTGGTTACTACATATAGCCATATTTTTAACACAAATCCATACTTTGAGGATGCCGATATCATTATTTTTGATGATGCTCATGCAGCAGAATACGCAATTAATAGTATGTGGAGTTTGCAAATCAATAAAGAGGAAGCAAATGAGTTATTCGATCATTTATATACTTTACTTAATGAATTTATCGCGAATTTCAAGTTTAAGTTAGCCACTAGGGTATGAGCCTAATCCAGAGTTTGTGAAAGCACTCTGGTGGCTGGGTTTCTCCTCCCCCGAGGGGGAGGAGAAAAATTTACACTAGGCGCTTTGTGCCGATTGTGTGTGTTGCATTGCCTTGGCAAAACGCGCATGTGGTGTCTGGTAGCCAAGAATTTTCCTTGTATAATCATTCATCCACCGTTGGATGCGCTGAATCTGTCGATGACTGACGTCAGAGATGGACTGCCCCTTCGGTATGAACCGGCGGATGAGCTTATGTTGATTCTCGCTGGTCCCGCGTTCATATGATGCAAACGGCCGGGCAAAGTAAATGTCTGTCACATGCTTCAAGGTGTCATGCAGGGTACTGAATTCAGAGCCATTATCCGATGTGATGGTCTTAAATAATGACGGCATGTATTCACCAGCACGTTCAACGAGTGATTCGATTGCCTCTGTGACAGGTTGAGCATCCTTGCCATCAATTTTCAAAAGGACTTCAAAACGGGTCTGTCGCTCCGCCAGTGTCAACAGCACCGCATCTTCTTTGTGTTTCGAACCAATCACAGTGTCGATTTCCCAGTGACCGAATGTCTCCCGGGATTCGACAGCTTCCGGCCGATCGGCGATGGACGGTCCCAAATCACGTTTATGTTGGCGGTCCCTACGCTTGTTCGACTTTGTATTGCGACTGAGTTTCTCTGGCAGATTGATGTTCTTTGTGCGCATGATATGCCGGTCAATCCAGTTGTACAGTGTCGTTGTACACGGAATCAGTTCAGCAGGAAAAATATCACGCTGTTTTGCAGCACCGATTACGGCATCGGGGGACCAGTGGTGGGTCAGCATCTGTGTATCTGCCCAGTCGACAAACGCATTGGATTGGCTCCATTTCGGTCGCCGACCCGAGCGAAGCCGGTTGGTTTCATAACGTGTTTGAGCGTAGCCTGGATCATAGATATGATACGCATAATCATATGTTTTTCCATTCTGTTTCTGACGACGGATCTGTCGGACGGTCCCGCGTTTGATTTCGTTATTGAGGGTCTGGGGTGCGCGCCCTAAACGCGCTGCAATGTCACGGTTGGAGTAATTCTCCTGCTTTAAAACCTCAATTTTGGCCCGTTCATCTTTAGTCAGGTGTTTTCCTTTGGTGGATTCGGTGGTATCATGAAGTTGCGTCATGTGATTTCATTCCTTTATTGAGTGTTGTGGTTAACTTTCAATATAACATGAAATTCACATGGCGTTTTTTTTATCAAAGGTGGCTAAGTTCATTATAAAATCCACCAATGACTTTAATTTAAGAAAGCCAGATTATTTTTTAAATGCAGCTAATGGTACTGCCTTAGAGACAATTGGTAACATTCTTATTAAAATGGATCCGATTATGGATGAAGTTAGCCCGGATGCTTTCTTAGTATTAGGAGATACGAATAGTTGTCTGTGTGCTATAGCAGCTAAAAGAAAGAAGGTTCCTATTTTCCATATGGAGGCAGGAAATAGATGCTTTGATCAACGTGTACCTGAAGAAACAAATCGAAAAATAGTTGATCATACTGCGGATATTAACCTTACATACAGTGATATAGCAAGAGAATATTTGCTTAGAGAAGGATTCCCATCAGATCAAATAATTAAAACAGAAAGTCCTATGCTTGAAGTTATAAATTCAAAAATAGATGAGATTGAAAAATCTGATGTAGTAGAAAGACTTAACTTGAATAAAAACGAATATTTTGTTGTTTCAGCACATAGAGAAGAGAATATAAACTCTGAAAAAAACTTTAATGGATTGGTCGAAAGTTTGAATGCTATAGCTGAGACATATCAATTGCCTATAATAGTTAGTACACATCCAAGAACTAAGAAAATGATTGAAAAAAAAGATGTGAAGTTTAACTCATTAATTAAAACTATGAAACCTGTAGGCTTTAATGATTACATTAAACTACAAAAAGAAGCACGGGCAGTGCTTAGTGATAGTGGAACTATTAGTGAAGAATCATCAATTCTTGCTTTTAAAGCATTAAATATTAGGGAAGCTCATGAACGACCTGAGGCTATGGAAGAAGCTGCGGCGATGATGGTGGGATTAAATAAAGATAGAATATTGCAGGGTTTACTTGTATTAGGAGATTGTGAAAAATCTAAACATAAGATTGTAAGTGATTATGATAATGAAAATGTTTCTGAGAAGATACTCCGTATAATACTATGTTACACTGAATATATAAATCGTAAGGTATGGTTTAAATAGAATTCTACTATTAAAATATATATAAGTCAGTTATAAAAATTGAATACTTTAAAATATAATTTAATGAAAAGAGTTAATAAATGAAACAACGTATAAATAATTTAAGAAAGTCTAGGTTAGGGAGAAGTATAGCAGTAATGGTTAGTGGTACTGCTATCGCATAAGCATTGACAATTGTTATTTCCCCACTATTGACTAGAATATATACACCTGAAGAGTATGGAATATTAGCTATCTACACCTCAATAGTTTCTTTATTAGCATTTGGGACCTTTAAGTATGAATATGCAATTCCAAAAGCGAAAGATGAAGATGAGGCTTACCATATTTTTACTTTAAGTATTATTTTATCTATAATTTTTAGTATTCTAATATTCGTACCGTTTTATATCTTTTCAGATTATCTTTCAAAATCATTGAGTTTAAACAATTCATATGTAATTGCATTTACAGTTCCTATAGGCTTGCTCTTATTAATGTTCTTTAGAACATTAAGGCAACTATCATTTAGAAATAGAACCTATAAATTGAACTCTAGAGCTATTGTTTCTCAAAGTTTAGTAGGTAATACATTGAAGCTGTTGTTAGGTCTATTCGGATTTGGACAATTAGGACTAATAATTGGAAAAATGGGAGCAGATAGTTTAGGTTCAGTTCCATTTTATTTATATTATAAAAATATGTTGAGATCAAAAAAATTAAAATTTAATAAATTGAAATGTGTAGCAAATAAATATATAGATTTCGCCAAGTATCAAACTCCTACCTGAATTATTCATACTTCCCAGTTGAACCGTCAATTGCTTCAAAATTATATGATTCCTAATATTTTTCTATTTGCTTGGCAAAATCAAAGTGATTTTCTTGTTTTGAACAACATTTCAGAACGAATTTCTAAAACGGATCTGTTTTGGACAGACTACACCCTTGGTCTAACATCAGTGTTTAAAAAATGGATGCCTGCCGCATTCACTCCAGTTTCAGTCTCTGAATCCGCCGGAGTACCTGGTCG
>NZ_JCANUC010000040.1:0-8534 GCF_059568765.1 Lacicoccus kunmingensis DSM 17847
ATGCGTATATGGAAGCCGAGCGGGATGAATTTGTACAGGCCAAGAATCGTGAACGCAGTGAAGATCGTCAGGATATGCGCAATGGTTATTATCAAAGAGACTATAAGCTGCCGGTCGGCCGAATCACTTTGAAAGTGCCGCGCACGCGTTCCGGCGAGTTTTCGACGGAACTGTTTGAACGCTATCAACGCATGGACCAGTCATTGGTCCTGACTTTGATGGAGTCTGTCATCAGCGGTGTTTCGACCCGTAAAGTGACGAAAATCGTGGAAACTTTATGTGGGGAATCAGTGTCCAAATCATTTGTTTCCAGCGTGATGGACCGACTGGATCCGGAAATCGAGGCATTTCAGAATCGTGCCTTACACGCGCAGGATTACGAGTTTCTGTACGTCGATGCCATGTACATCAAAGTCCGTGAAAACCATCGTATCGTGTCAAAGGCGGTGTATATTGCCCAGGCTGTGACCACTGAACATTATCGTGAAATCGTCGGCTTCATGATTTCCGGTGAAGAATCTTTTGAATCCTGGCAAACGTTTTTTCAAGATTTACGTTATCGTGGCATGAATGATCCTAAAATGGTCATATCAGACGCCCATGAGGGCTTAAAGAAAGCGGTGAAGTTTGAATTTAAGGATGCATCATGGCAGCGCTGTACGTTCCACTTTCTTCAAAACATCGTCAAAACCCTGCCGAAAAAAGGCAGTGAGGAAGCACGCAGACTGTTAAAAAGGATATTCAGAGCGGAGTCAATGATGATGGCAGAACAATACAGGGATGAGTTTTTTGAGTATGTCGAGGGGGATTCAAAGTATGAAGACGCTGTCAAGAAGTTGGATGCCGGCTTTCATGATGCCACCCAGTTTTTGACTGAGGCCAAAAAATACCACATCTCTTTAAGAACTTCAAACAGCTTGGAAAGAGTCAATAAAGAGGTCCGCCGGCGCGAAAAAGTCATCAATATTTTCCCGAATCTGGCGGCCGCTGTCCGACTCATTGGTTCAGTACTGATTGATATTGACGAAGCATTTCAATCACCGAGACGAAAATTATTCCAAGCCAACGACTAGAGACCGAAGTGAAAAATTCCCCTCCCCAGCCATGGCTGGGGAGGGAACGCCTCACATATTAGGTAACTGCATACATGTACTATAATCCTTATTACACATAATTATGGACTTGACTGTTCGTTTTGTGATCGAAGCTCCGTTGGAGCGCTATCGGCGCTTCGAAATGAAATCGAAGCGGCGTTAGGAAAATAAAACCGTTATCCCTTCAAAAATTCATTTTCAATTTCATTTTTACGTACCTCGCGTTTGAACAGGTACTCGCCGTTACGCACGGATGACAGCACTTCAGCGCGTTCTCTCACAGCTTCATACGGATCAGCCGCATCGAGTACGATAAAGTTCGCAGGTTTTCCTGTTTCGATACCGTAGCCGCCATAGTCCTCATCGATTCTCATGACGCCGGCACCGTTCACCGTAATCAGATCGAGCGCTTGATTGATCTCGTCAAGATGCGTGTAGTGGGCGAGGTGGATGCCGTTATCAAGAATGTTCATCATATTGCCGTTGCCGAGCGGATACCAGTAATCCGCGATGGAATCCTGCGCGAATGCGACGGTATTGCCGTTCTCAAGCAATTCTTTCACACGTGTCAGGCCGCGGCGTTTCGGGTAGTTGTCACCGCGTCCCTGCAGATGCGCGTTTTCAGTCGGGCATGAGATAAAATTGATTTTAGACGCTTTGAAGAGGCCCATCATTTTATTTGCATAGGAATTTTCGACGGCACCGAAGCTGCACGTATGTGATGCGGTCGTCTTTTCACCGTAGTCTTTTTCCATGACAAGGGCGTTCAGCACTTCTAAAAACCGGCTGTTCGGATCGTCGTTTTCATCACAGTGGATGTCGATCATCACGTCGAACTCGAGCGCCAGGTCGACAATGCGCCGAAGCGATTCCACACCGTGTTCATAGGAAATCTCGAAATGCGGGATACCGCCGACAACGTCAGCACCCATTTCAAGTGCCTCGCGGACGAGTGCTTCGCCGCCTTCATAACGGAAGAACCCTTCCTGAGGGAATGCAACGAGCTGCAGGGTGACAATATCCTTCAACTCCTCACGCAGTTTAATCAGAGCTTTCATGCCGGTCAAGTTCGGGTCCGTCACATCGACATGCGTGCGGATATACTGTACACCGTGGCTGACTTCCTTACGGATGCCTTCCAGAGCGTTTTCGCGGACTTTTTCTTCAGTCAGCTCTTTTTTATTGTCACTCCAGCGCTGGATGCCTTCGAATAAAGTCCCGGAAATATTGGCATTGCCTTCGCCGAGTCCGGAGAAGATATAATCGAGATGCAGGTGCGGGTCGACATATGGCGGAAGGACGAGTCTGCCTTCTAAGTCGATCACTTCATCTGCCTCTCCGAGGTCATTGCCGATGGCCTTGAAGCGGCTGTCTTCGACCAGAATTTCAGTAGATTCCGTGTCGCCATATATATTTGCGTTAACAAATTTCTTCATAAAATTTGCTCCTTTAAATGGTAAATGATTTACATGCCTATTATATCAGAGGCGAAAATTATTTGGGGTGAATAACACATAGTATTATATGCAGATGAATTTAGTTATAATGGATAATAATAAGGGGGACGAGATGATGAAGTATTTCCTGCTTTTCATATTGTTATCGATTAAACTGTCCGGTTGTACGGCAGTGGGGCAATCCGGCGTGGAAGAGACCGACGTGAACGAACTCGACAGCGAACTTAAAGAATATGTGGAGACCGAAGAGGTCAATAATATTATGCATATCGAAGCGGAAGACGGCAACAATCACTATGTCGCATTTTATGCACCGGGAGCGACTGAACTGACGGCAGAGGAGACAGATGACGGATTTCTGGATATAAAGATGGAAAAACCTGAAGATGGTAAAGATGAAATCCTTCACGTCTATGAACTGACTATCGGAAATGAAGTTGAAACGCTGAGATATTATATAAACGGCACGGAAACTCATGTCGAAGCATTGACCCAATAAAAAATGTCACCGGGAAAATAATGATCCCGGTGACATTTTACGTTATAAAATATTTGTCATGAGCATGAATGATGAAGTGATGTTCATCAGACTGTGTATGAGCCAGCTAGGTATAATCGAACCATTTCCGATTCTCTCATTCAAATAACCCATCAGCCATCCGGCGCCGGCAGAAAACACAAAGATGAGAAGGACGAGGAAAGGGTTCAGTAATGTCAGCAGCAGGGCCGCGTGCAGAGCCCCAAAAATCAAGGACTGAATCATATTTCCCGCGTTGAATCCCCACCAGCCGGAAAAGATTTTCAATAAAAACCCCCGGAAAAATAGCTCTTCGGCGAGGCCGGTCTGTATAATCGAATACGCTAAAATAGCGAGCACCGCCTGCAGACTGAAAGAAGAGAAGTGTGCATTCGCAACAAGCGTTCTGTCTCCGATGAAAGAGAGCAGTACGATTCCTGAGATGAGCAGTACTGAAAAGCAGAGGCCGGCATAAATAAGCGCACGGTTTTTATTTTGAAAATGCATTTCTTTGAGACCGATCCACTCGGTGAAACTCCGCTCTTTTCGAATCTGTATCAGCCAGTAAACAAAAGGAATGAGCGCAAAGACGATGAGCTGTATGGCAGCATCCATAACCGATTGCATTAAAATGATTCATCACATACTTTCTGTATCATTGTGTGAAGTATACTAAAAATAATATGGATAAACGATCATTATGTAATATAATAACTATTATTACATGGGAGCAGGAAGGAGTGCAGAATCATGACCGAGTACGGCGACTACATCACATTATTCAATCTGGATCACATCATTTTCATCATTGGACTGATCATTATCGGTGCCGCGCTTTTCATAAAAAGGGATACCGTGAAAGAACACAGACGAAAAATCACTGTGGTGATACTGATTGTCAGCATCTTCCAGCAGATTCTTCTGTACAGCTCATATTACTTCATTCTGGATTTCGACCTCGGCGAATCACTGCCGCTGCAGATCAGCCGCATCAACACGATACTCGGCATCATCTTCCTGATTACCAAAAATGACAAAGTGTTCAGGATGCTCGCACTGTTCGGCCTGTTTGCATGGCTCAGCTTCCTGTACCCGAGCCGCGTCTACGGCCTCACGCACCCGATCGACTGGAGCTTCTTCATCAACCACCTGGTCACACTGCTCCTGCCGTTTTACGGCATCATCGCCTATAATATGAAAATAAAAACCATGGACAGTCTGAAAGTCTTCCTATGGTTTGTGCTGTATGTTGCCGTTGCATATTTCGTCAATATGCTGACGGACGGCAATTATTTTTATTTGAAACATAAGCCGATTTTTGCCTCGCTGCACGACATTTTCTACATACCGGTATCGCTATTGTTCACTTATGTGCTGTTTCTATTAGGGGAATGGATGTACAAAAAAGTGCAGAAAAAAGTTGCGGGTGCCGGAATCGCATGACTGAGAGTAAAATGAGTGGATCGTGCGGAAAATGCAGTTGTATTCGTACGATCCAGCACAAAAGCACTTATGACGTGCGTTTTTAGTGGATGAATCCGCACGATGGCCTCGATATTGAGTCAAATCATGTGAATCATGACCTGATCATCGCACGACTTCAATCAAGCATTGCAACATCGTGCAAACGCTCAAACTAAAATAACGGACAGAGTCAATACTGAGCTATTTTTTACATAGATAAATAATTCTGAGTCATATTGATACACTCTTCAATCACAGGTGTAAAATGCCGTTCTTTCATGTAGGATAAATACAGATCCGGCCCTGGAAGATCATAATTCACATCCAGACTTTTTACATCATCATCCGTGTAGTTCACTGCATAGATTTTTGGGATGATGGCGATACCCAGGCCTTTTTTGACAAGCCTGACAGCCGTGCCGATGGTATCCACTTTTATCATATTTCTGAAGTCCAGGTCGTTCGTCCTTAAAAACTTGTTCAGTTCATATGAATCTTCTTTGAAAATCAAAGTGCTTTCCTGTAAATTATCCATGTTTGACAGATCCTCATTTTCGACCGGAAAATCTCTGTGAACCAGCAGAGAATAGTAATTTGGTCCGAGATAGATGGATTCCATATCATTGTCCAGATAACTGAGTGGTGCCAAGGCGAAGTGGAGTTGATGCAGTCTCAGCTGGTTGATGATATGCGCGGTATTCCCTTCGGTTAATTTGATGTCAAAGTCATTATTCAATTCCAGGAATATCTCAAATAACTCCGGCACTACTGCTCTGAACAATTCAGTAATGCCGAGTTTCAACTGACCTACACCTTCTTTCCCTATATATTCAACCTCATCTTCCATATTGCTGTATATCGATAAAATCAGTTTTACATGTTTGTGGAATTCGGAACCTGCATCTGTCAATTTGAATACACCATCACTGCGTTCCAACAATTTAAATCCAATCTCTTTTTCCAGTTTGTTCAAAGACATGCTTAAAGAGGGTTGGGAAATATATAAAGAGTTGGCTGCCCAGCTGACTTTGCCATGTTTGACGACTTCATCAAAATACCTCAATTGTTTTATATCCATTTATTAACACCTCCACACTATCAATTTTATTTATACTTCTATAAACTTTATATATTTTTCAAATACAATTATATCACCTATACTGTAATTATCATATGAAACGCTTACATTGGAATTGTAATTACATATTCTACTAAATCTTTAGTAGGGAGGAACAAAATGACAGCATCAGGAAGTAAAGCAAATTTATATATAGTGGGTATTGTATTGGCGGTTCTGACTTTCTGGCTATTTGCTCAATCGATGATAAACATCATCCCGTCAATGAGCGAAGATATGGGTGTCTCACTAGGCACTTTAAATATCGCAACAAGTTTGACTTCACTATTTTCAGGGTTGTTCATCGTTGTGGCTGGGGGAATATCCGACAGGTCGGGTCGTAAGAAAATGACGTTTGTCGGATTGGTTCTCAGCATAGGGGGGAGCCTGCTTGTAATAGTGGCATCTGGGCCATTCATGCTCATCATCGGAAGGGCGATACAGGGTATTTCAGCAGCGTGTATCATGCCTGCGACAATCGCATTGATCAAAACAGCCTTCGATGAAAAAGATCGTCAACGCGCATTGAGTTACTGGTCATTCGGCTCTTGGGGCGGCGGCGGTGTAGCCACGCTAGCGGGGGGGCTGATTGCGACATACATGGGATGGAGATGGATTTTCGTCTTCTCTATCATAGTTGCACTGATTGCAATGTGGATTTTAAGAGATATTGAAGAGAGTAAAGTCAATGATTATAAAAAGGAACCATTCGACTATGTTGGATTCGTAATATTCATATTCATGATACTCGGAATCAACATCATTGTTACCCAGGGGCAGGAACTCGGATGGACGAGTCCGCTGATGATTGGTTTATTCGCGGTAACGGCAATCTTGATCATATCCTTTTTTGTATATGAAAAGAGAAGGAAATATCAGTTTATCGACTTTAACCTATTCAAAATAAAAGCCTATACTGGCGCAGTGACATCAAATTTTTTACAGAACGGCATCGCTGCCACTGTAGTCGTAGCCAATACTTACGTACAGCTCGCACGTGGATTCACGGCTTTTGAGACGGGTTTGCTGACGATTGGTAATATTGTCGCGCTGCTCATAATGATCCGGGTCGGAGAGCGGATGCTTCAGACGATGGGCGCAAGGAAGCCGATGATATGGGCGATTATTATTGCAGCATTCGGAATGAGTCTTGCAGCAATGACATTCTTACCGGATTTTGCTTATATTATTGTAGTATTTGTCGGATTTCTGATTGCCGGTATCGGCATTGGGATGTATGCAACCCCTTCTATCGATACATCGCTTGTACACGTCAGCAATGACAAAGTAGGAATCGCATCAGGTATATACAAAATGGCAAGTTCACTTGGATATTCATTCGGACTGGCAATTTCTACAGCGATTTTCGGTACTGTTGAAATTGTAACGAATAATTATCATATAGCTGGTTCAGCCGGTATGATGACGGCACTTGTTTTCGGAGTGCTATCTATTTGGATTGTGGCCAAGACGATATCATCGGAAGAAGGTCTCAGTAATACTTTACCTATGTCGGAAGCAGAAAAACAAACTAAAAACTTTAAATCACAGGAGGAATTTTAAATGGTTAAACCAGAAGAAAAACAAACTTTAAACTTACCTTTTACAGGTATCAGCACATTCGGGAAATATCCGGTATGTCAAAATATAGATGAGTTGGATGCAGATGTTGCAGTGATCGGTGTGCCGAATGATATGGGTACACAGTGGAAATCAGGTGCCCGTATGGGTCCGAGAGCTGTTCGTGAAGGCTCGACATTATACAGTTTCGGTCTTGAAGGTGCTTATGATATTGAAAATGACATCACTTATCTCGGGCCGAAATGGAATGTCGTAGATTGTGGTGACGTGGACATCGTTCATGGTGACATCATGCAATCGCATGATAATACTGAAGCAATGATACGTAAAATTGTCGATAAAGGTGCGATGCCTGTAATTATGGGCGGAGATCATTCAATTACTGCACCAGTGGGCAAGGGTCTGGAAAAACTTGGACCTTTCCATGTGATTCAAATTGATGCACATCTTGATTGGGCAGACCATCGTTCAGGAATGCGTTATGGACATGGCAACTGTATCAGAAGACTGTCAGAACTTGATCATGTCAAGGATATCTTCCAGTTTGGTATCAGAGGCATCAGCAGCAGTACTAAAGAAGATGTGAAAGCAGCAAAAGATTATGGTTCAACAATACTTTCTCCGAAAGCAATGCGTGAAAAAGGCATTGAAGGATTATTGGAACTGATACCTAAAGGTGAAAAATACTATATTACAATTGACATTGACGGGATCGACCCTTCAATCGCCCCTGGTACAGGCACACCTTCACCGGGCGGATTGTTATATGATGAAGTGAACGATCTGTTAAAAGCAATTTCAGACCACGGAGAAGTCATTGCATTCGACTGTGTAGAGGTTGCGCCACAGTATGATCCGACAGGAATGACAGGACAGACTGCTGCAAGAATCATGCTTGACCTTCTGAGTTATGTGACAAAGAAAAAAGAACTGAACGAATAAGTAAGTTAGATGAAATTTAATATGATACCTGAATTATTCATACTTTTAAACTAAACGTTCAATCTCTACAAATTTTCACTGATGTTTGTTTTTCTTGGTACAAAACGTGCGAATATGCCGAAGTATTGTCGGTGATAATGAAAAAGCATTGAAAACTGGAGACTGAGGCTCATTTTGGACAGACCCCTCCCACAACCGGAGACAGTATCTTTAAAAACTATGTAAGGACTACTCTAGTTGTAACGTCTGTACCCGCCGGAGTACTTTCCAGAAAAACGACTGATACACAAAGCTCGAAGCCAGTTTGAAGTACAGCCGACGGCCGGATTTGACGACCCGGCTGGCCACTTTGATGATGCGTG
>NZ_JCANUC010000041.1:0-6414 GCF_059568765.1 Lacicoccus kunmingensis DSM 17847
GTGGATGAATGATTACCCACGTAAAATCCTGGGCTACCAGACACCGCATGAGCGTTTCGCCAAGGCACTCAATCAAACACAAATGGTACAAAGTGCCTAGTGTAAAATTTCCCTCCCCCCCGAGGGGGAGGAAAAGCCCAGCCACCAGAGTGCTTTCACAAACTCTGGATTGGGATTATACCCTAGTGGCTAACTTAAACTTGAAATTCGCGAACCTTTCTCAGATAATTTGACCTGAAAATCATTTATAATAAATTTTCACAGTATGTCTTGCAGGTCAATAGTGTAATTAAACTACTACTAAAATTCTCATTAATAGTTTTTACTAAATGATTACTATTCAATATTGTGGTTTTTAGATAATCCCATCGCCCGATACTTAAGTATCAGTTTTGCTGGAATTTTTCTGGCCATTAAAAATAGGCCTCCTTTTCATTTAATTTGAAAGCTTTGGCTTTCAAATTAAATATACAGAAAAGCAAGACCTAAGCGGACTCTTTATGTGAATCAGTGGACTCGAACTGCGAATTCAATAAAACATCGGGCGGACTCATTGTCATGAACCGGTGGACTCCAATTGCGAATCGATGGACTTCAACACGCGAAATAATCATCAAGTCACTTTTTCATAAAAAAGTAACCCTTTAACCACCATGGATAAAGGATTTATAATTATTATACCGTTACTCCCACTCAATGATGTTCTCCAATTACCCCTCTACAGGGGTTAACAAAAATCCTTTTAAATCAACCTTTCTCAATCATTTCCTTAAGAAAAATCCCAATACTATTTGCCCTTTCTCAGATTATTTGCCCTTTTATTGCCCTGAAAATCATTTATTTTAAACTGTCATAGTCTGGATTTAATGTAAATGCTTTAATTAAATTACTACGAAAAAAAGTAGTATCCACACATATAAACTCATCTTCAATGATTTTATTTTTAAGACCTTCCCCAAGGTCCTTAGCGACACTTTCAGCCTTCTCCATTTTTTCATGAATATTTTGCCCATCATGAAAGCTGACAATATCTGATACTACTGCATTTGCATCCTGGCCCTCTGTAAACTCAAAAACAACTGTAAATTTTACAATCTCATTTTTCTTTACCAATGTTCACACCACCAAATAATTTGCTTATATTAATGTAATATTGAATTGCTATAGTTGTTACCCAATACTACAAACATCTTATTTATCATTTGAATATATTAATCAGAATGATATAATATAAGTAACAAAAATCAGTTTCATGGTGTTATTGAATCCCCATTCTATGCTAGTAGATTGGGGGTTTTTTGATGTGTCAGTTCTACACCTTCCTTGCTATCAGCAAAGAATTGAACTGGTTGATGGTAATAATTTTAGCATAATTTTTGATTCACTTCTTTAAAGACAAGTTGTTCATTTACGATAGAACCGGATTATTTCTCTAAAAAATCTTCTTAGTATCAAATTTTCTAACACTTCCATTGATTGATCTAAGTTTTAATTAAATGATTACATACACACAAAGCCTACCTTCATAAAACTTCTTCTTTGGCATGATCTTATCAAACACCCTAATCACACACTTGGAAACCAGCGTAATCAATATCTCTGTAATGTCTATTTAGGGTCTACCTTTACTAGACAAATATATGACACGTTAAGAAAAAGAAATACCATTTGAGAGAGTTACTATTATTAAAAATATTTAGTATCATTTAAATTAAAGAAGGAGCTATTAATGAATTTAAAGTTATTTATTTTTAGTGTAGGTGAATATTTAAGGTCTAGAAAAGAATTTTTAAAAGGCGAATCTGAAAGCGTTTTGGGCAGTAGTTATGAACAAGAGCATGTTTTTTAATAGCAGGAGTATGTTAAAAATCAAATGATACCTAGGCTCGGTGAACTGCTGGTTCGAAATAGAACAGCATAAATTAACAGGAGGTAATGATGTGGATACGTATAATGCGCCATATATATCAAGGGTGAAAATAAAAAACTTTAGAAATTTCAAAGATGTGGATGTGAATTTGGATCACAAGCAAGTGATTATTGGAGAAAATAACATTGGAAAAACAAACTTCTTGAGAGCAATTCAACTTATTCTTGACCCGAAGCTTTCTGATGAAGATAGATATCTGGTAGAGACAGATTTTTATGACGGGCTTGACTCACCACTGGAAACAGGGGAAGAGGTCGAAATTACAATTGATATAAGGGGTCATAGTCATAATAGAGTATTACTTGCTGCATTAAGTGACGCCACAGTGAGTCTTGACCCGCCAACACTTCGCTTTACTTATCATTATTTCGCCATTCAGAACCCAGATGGTACATATAAGTACGAATACCGTATATACCAAGGCAATCAAGAAAATACTGCCTTCACACACTACCATAGGCGTTATTTAAATATAAAAGTTATTAATGCGATTAGAGACGTAGAGTCAGAAATGAGAAATACTAAGAAATCACCTCTAAATTTTCTGCTTAAAGATTATGATATTAAGAAAGAAGAATTGGAAAGTATAGCTTCAGGTTTAAAAGAAAAAAGTGATGAAGTACTTTCTATTGATGAGTTAGTTGATTTAACAGAAAAAATAAATCAACGATTCACTAATACCATAGGTAATCAAGTTGATGCAGATATTTCTTTAAGTACTATAAATTATGACCCAAATAGGATATTAAGCACCTTAAAGTTGATGATAGGTAAAGGTAAAAGACCAACTAGTGATACTAGTTTAGGTTTGAATAATATACTATATATTTCTTTGATTTTATTATCTTTAGAAGATAAAACAATACCTTCAATCTTAAAAAAAGAATCATACACGAACCTTATTGAGGAAGAAGGGAGCGAAATACTAGGTGATTTTTATCAGGAGAATGACAAAGGAAATTATATACTGAATAATGATATTTCAGAAGAAGATAATATCCTTCTTTATGATTTTATGGATAGAAACATGTCTACTGGGAAAGGTATTACTATATTAGCTATTGAAGAACCAGAGTCCCATTTACATCCTTCATTACAAAGAATTATTTATAAAGATGTAATGAAAAAAAATACATCTGTTTTAATGACTACACATTCTCCTTATATCACCTCTGTTTCACCAATTAATTCTATCGTTCACTTGCGAAGTTCTGAAGCTGAAGCAGGAACTACAGTTAAAACAACTGCTTCTCTTGAGTTAAATCAGAGAGATAAGAAAGACTTAGAACGATATGTAGATATTAAGAAAGGAGAAATTTACTTTGGTAAAGGTGTTGTACTAGTAGAAGGTATGGCTGAAGAGTATCTGATTCCAAAATTTGCGGAACTTCTTGGATATTCTTTAGACAAAGAAGGTATAATCTGCTGCAACATCAACTCTACAAACTTTAAACCGTATGTGCAGTTTCTTGAAGCACTGGGAGTTCCTTTCGTGGTGATTACAGATGGAGATTATTATTACCATAATGAAAAAGATAAAAAAATATTTGGTTCTATGAGTCAAGATAGTCACGAAAAATTTGGGTTTGATGGAAATGATAGAATTAAAAAAATGCTGATAGATTTAGGAAAACTAAATGAAGAAGAAACTCCTGAGGATAGTATTGAGCAAGACAAACTATTTTCAGATTACGGCTACTTTGTGGGAGTATATACACTGGAAATCGATATGATGTCTCAACCAGAAGAGGTAAGAGATCTCAAAGTTTTTCATGATCTCTTTAATGAATTGACCCAAGGTGGAGAACAACAAAAGAGCAACTTTAGAAAATCACTTATAGAATATGATTTTGTAACGTGTTTAAGAAAAATAGAAAGTAGACACTCTCAAATAGGAAAAGGTAGATTCGCACAAGCATTATCTATGGAGTGCGAAGAAAAGCACATTCCTGATTATATTAAGGAAGCCATTCAAAGTATTTATGAGAAAGTATGTAGACTATGAATAAGTTATTTCATAAAAAACTTGAACAAATAAGATGTGACAAAGAACAGTTGGAAGCTTATGATTCAACCGAAAATACAGTTGTTATAGCCGGACCTGGTAGCGGGAAAACTACCATACTTACGCTGAAGATTTTACAATTATTAAATGATGAAATTACTGCCCCTCGTGGATTAGCTTGTATAACTTATAGTAATGAATCTGCTAAAGAATTTACTAAAAGACTAATAAAACTTGGTTATCAGAAAAGAGCGAATGTTATTTTAGATACAGTTCATTCTTTTTGTATTTCTGAAGTAATTGTACCTTTTAGTTATCTATGCGCTGATGAAATTCCACAACCAATTAATATAATTTCTCCAAAGGATAAGGAGGAATTGTTTAATAGTGTAAAAAATAAGTTGGAAATTAATAGCTCAGGATTAAGGCTTTCAGATATGGATAAGGAAAGAAACCAGGCAATTGGTAATGCTAGTACAGTGGAAACTCCCTCATATGATATTGCGCTTCAAGCAGCGATAGAATATGAAAAAGAATTAAAAGCATGTGGGAAATGTGATTTTGAAAAAATAATTAAATGTGCTACTAATTTGATTGAGAATTACGAGTATGTAAGAAAATGTCTAGAGGCAAAGTTTCCTTGGATACTTGTAGATGAGTATCAAGATTTAGGTAAGCCCTTGCATGAAATGATTCTAACACTTAGTACTACTACAAAAATTAAGTTTTTTACTGTCGGTGATCCAGATCAGTCAATATACTCTTTTCAAGGTGCATTGCCAAATTACCTATTGGAACTCAGTGAACATCCGAAGTTTTCTTCTGTGCACTTGAGAACAAACTATCGTAGTAATCAAGATATTATCGATGCATCAAAAATTGCATTGAATATTGAGGAGCGCAATTATAGAGCTGGGACTAGAGTAGGAGAAAAAGCAGAGTTTCATTTTATTAGATGTAACCACAATATGAGTGATCAGTTTCAGTACGTCGTGGATAAAATAATACCTGAAGCGAAACGAGAAGGAATACCTTTAGATGAAGTTTGTATACTTCTGAGAGCACAATCAGAAATTAGTGATTTAAGCGCAGTAATGGAAGAAAACCAGATTCCGTATTATAAAGCTAATTCAAGTTTTATGAAAAGTAAAATCATTGTATGGTTAAAAGATTGTGCTACATGGATCGTCGATAACAAATCAATATCTTTTACAGAATTGATTGGGTTCTGGATGAAGTTACTTTCAAGCAAAGATACATTGATTAAAGATGAAAAGATCACAGAAGAAAGAATTTTTTTATGGAGTCTTCTTAAAGAAAGTGAGCAACATAAAGAAAGTTTGGAAAGTTGGCTAAGATTTATAATTCCTGAACTCAATCTTATTCAAAAAGTTAGTAGTTCATCTCGATATTCTAGTGAAATGGAAACTATTAATCATTTTATTGACTCTATAACAGAAAAAGATTTAGCTAATTATAACTTGAAAGAGTTCTCTCTATTAGATGCACCCAATAATCAAGTAACTCTTTCTACTCGTCACAGTTCCAAAGGACTTGAGTTTGAAGTCGTTGTAATGCTGGGGATGGAAGAAGGGAGTTTCCCTTATTATAGAAATGTAGATGACCCTGAAAAGCTTAAAGAAGACCGTCGTCTATTCTTTGTTTGTTTAACACGAGCTAAACGTGTTTGTTATTTACTAATGTCTAATAAAATTACGAGCCACACCAGGTTTGGAGAAAGGACTCATGACAAAGAACCATCAATGTTCTGGAAGGAGTTATATCATTTGCATAGGTAGTTTTCTTTATTTCCTTTGTCAAAAAAACGACCGTTATTGTTACAAAATGAGATTATTAAAAATTCATCTGTCATTTTCATCGATAAATTACGTGTATTATAATTGTTGTTTTGCCCACTCAACTTTAAAACCCAGCTGTCTTCGTATGAAGATAAGCTGGATTCCTTAACTATAGTGCAAGTTATTGCCTAAACCAGTGCAAAATAAGTCCGAAAATGACAGCTAACATTATAAAAAAGGCAGCTATATTTTCGTATAAAAACTCTTAAAGTAACAGTTAATATTATATTAATGAGCAGATTCAATGAAAAACCCTTCAATAATTTTATTATAAATATCTGGCTGTTCAAGATGTACAACATGACCTGCAAAAGGTATGATTGTGTTTCGCAAGTAGAAAGTACATAGAAATGCAATGAAAAATGCAGAGGGTTGCCACCCTGTATCTTTATTGTCCATTTAACGTGATTTCGATAATGCATGACTGAGTCGATAGCTTTCACCGGTAAATGATAGCACGTGGGCATGGTGGATGAGCCGATCCACCAGCGCAGCGGTCAGTCGGGCATCGACAAAGATTCTGTTCCATTGACTAAACTCCAGGTTCGAAGTGATGATTAGACTCTTCTGTTCATACCATTCGGAAATGAGCTGGAACAGAAGCTCCGAGCCTTCTTTGC
>NZ_JCANUC010000042.1:0-6147 GCF_059568765.1 Lacicoccus kunmingensis DSM 17847
TTAGGGTTTACTGAACAACTCAAAGTTCATCAGTGAATCCCAGGATAAATCCTGGGATTCACTCGGACACAGGATGCGCAACGAAATAAAAAAGAGAAAAAAGTATCCCGGAGGACCTTTCCAAGGTTCATGACCAGGAAGTTGAGGGCGATGACGGTCTCACTGGTCTTCTGAAGGCATGCGGAAATACGGCCCAGCCCGTAGCGGCGCTTGCCTTCTCCAAATTTGCCTTCGATGGCATTGCGTTCTGAGGCATCCTGGTACTCGATGCGTTTTTGGTCGGCATTGATCTGTGCATCTTTGGCCGGTCGACCGAGTTTCGGCCCGCTCAGGCGAATGCCGAGGGTTTGACAGTATGTGCGGTTCTCCCGCGTGCGGTAGATGGTATCCGCCAATACAGCTTCCGGGTAATGGCCATAGCGCTGTTTGTACTGTTCCACCGAAGCCTGGAGCCCTTTTCCTTCGTGATAGGGGTGCCATGACAGCACATCCAGAAATGCATAGCCATCCACCAGACTGACCGACAATTTGGCGCCGAATTCGACCGGGGCATTCATCTTACCGCGGACGATCGGACGCACATGCGGCTGGCGGATACTGACGATGCGATCATCGATGCCGGCACGCTTTTCTTCAAACATTTTGCTTTGTTGGCGGTATAATGCCTGGATGACCAGAAGGTCGCGGTACTGTCTCGGGCTCAGGGCTGCCAGTCCGTTTTTGTCTGCGAGTGTGGTGACATGCTTCAAATTGCGGCCGACATATCCCAACTGTTGATGAATCGCTTTTCGAATCTTATCTATCCCTGGCCGGCGCTGTTTGGCGACCGCCAGGTATTGCTTACGCGCCTTTTTGCGGTATGTACGCGGTTTGGCCTGTTGGCCCACAAACGGGGCATGCAGGGTGTCAATCATCGCTTCCAGTTTTTCTCTGGCGGTATTCAACAGTCTCAGATCGGTCGGATATTGAATGTCGGCAGGGGCACATGTTGCATCCAGCATCAATTTGCCCTGGTTAGATTTCGTCTGCTTTGGCTGTGAACCGGTTGTGTCGTCAGCCGATGGGGGCGGTGGATTATGATGATCATCATCGCTTTCTGGCGTGTCGGTTGTGTCAGACGGTTCCGATGAAGACGATTCACGCTGCATCTGGACCATCCGTTCATTCAGAGTGTTGATGTATGCCGCATCGAACCGCTTGCGGAAATGAGTCATCGAAGAGTCATCGAACGGCGGCTCGTCCTTAAAAGCCTCGAGCCCGAGGAAATACTGCATATATGGATTCTCCGTCACAGTTTCGACGGTCTCTATATCACTGAGACCCAGTTTTTCTTTGATGATCAGCGCCCCAAGTGCAAGGCGGGCCGAATTCGCTTGGCTGCCCTGATTAGTGTCTCCGAGCTGTTTGATATATTCCGACTCGACTTCTGCCCAGGGAATGAGGGACGCCATACGAACCCAGCGGTTGTCAGCGTTCAGCTGGCCTTCGAACGGCAGGAAAAATTCATCCGGCATGATCATTTGGTTCTGATTGTGTGCATACATAAGGGGGACCTCCACAGATAATATTGGTTGGTTCCATGATAAATGACTTTGCACCTGATTTCGACAAAAATGGGTATAAACCCTTTAATATCAGGGAAATTTTAATATTCAGTAGCCCCTACTTACTTATTAGACATAAAAAAAGAGTGTGCAGAAAATGGTTATTTTCTGCACACTTCATCTAAAATATGTTAATTTCCTAAAGGCTTTCTAGCTATACCTAAAGAAATTTCATTTTTAATATTTAATATTATATTTCCGTTGTACAAATTATTAATTTTATCTTTTATATTTTTATGATTAATATCGCTATTTTTATTTAAAATAGATAATAACCACTCATTAACTTCTTTTGGATATACATTACCTGCAATAGAGGATAATCTGTTGTACCCACTCATTAATTTAGATTCTAAATTAAGTTCACCGCCTGCATAATAATATAACTGTTTTTTTATATTTTCTTTTAATATAGATAATTTAGATTCATTTCCAGGATCTTTTATACCAATAATATTATTATATTTACTTAAAGTAATAATGCTTTCTATTGATAAATCAAATCCTGTTCTACCTGGATTATTATATAAAATAATTGGTTTATTCACTCTTTTTATAATTGATTTAGTATACTCAACAGCTACTTTTTGAGATGGCAAAATATAAGGTGGATATCCTAACATAATTCCTGATATATTTGTTGTTTCTATTACTTCTGCAAGTTCTTCTGCATCTTTTTGCCGAATTGCTGCAACTCCAAATATAATTTCCATACTATTCACAATTTGACTATTATTAATTGCTTTTATTAAAGCTATTTTTTCGTCCACTTTTAAACTATGTTGTTCACCTGTTGTGCCACAAACTAAAACTGACTTTACCCCTTTATTATAAAGATGTTCTATATGGTTGATTGTACCTATAATATTTAATTCTTCATTATCATAAAATACAGTTGGAACAGCAACATGAAAATTTTGAGTAAGCATAATATTTTCTTCTCCTTCAATTATATTAATCAATAAAAACTTTAACTGCTAAATATTTTTGGTGGATTTTATAATGAACTTAGCCACCTTTGATACAAAAAACGCCATGTGAATTTCATGTTATATTGAAGTTAGCAGACTCTCAATAAAGGAATGAAATCACATGACGCAATTTCATGATAACACTGAATCCATCAAAGACAAACACCTCACCAAAGATGAACGGGCCCAAATCGAGGTGTTAAAGAAAGAAAAATACTCCAACCGTGCGATTGCCCGCCGTTTAAGACGCGCACCTCAAACGATTAATAACGAAATCCATCGCGGCACCGTTCGACAGATCACCCGCCAGAAACAGAATGGAAAGACATATGATTACGAGTATTATGTATATGACCCAGGCTACGCCCAAACCTGTTATGAAACCAATCGTCGCCATTCCGGCCGGCGACCGAAATGGAGCCAATCCAATGCATTTGTCGACTGGGCAGATGCACAGATGCTGGATCACCACTGGTCGCCGGATGCCGTCATTGGTGCTGCGAAACAACGGGAGCTGTTCCCCGCTGAACTGATGCCATGTACGACCACACTGTACAACTGGATTGACCGACATATCATGCGCACCAAGAACATCAATCTATCAGAGAAGCTGAGCCGCAATACAAAATCAAAAACGCGCAAGAACCGTGAACATAAACGTGATTTGGGGCCGTCCATCGCTGACCGGCCGGAAGCTGTCGAATCCCGGGAGACATTCGGTCACTGGGAAATCGACACAGTCATCGGTGCGAGACACAAGAATGATGCGGTGCTGCTGACACTGGCTGAGCGACAGACCCGGTTTGAAGTGCTTTTAAAAATTGATGGCAAAGAAGCACACCCCGTCACTGAGGCGATTGAATCACTCGTTGAACGCGCCGGTGACCATATGCCATCATTATTCAAGACCATCACGTCCGATAACGGTTCCGAGTTCAGTGAACTGCATGAAACATTGAAAACAGTCACAGATGTCTATTTTGCCCGGCCATTCGCTTCATATGAGCGGGGGACCAGCGAGAATCAGCACAAACTCATACGTCGGTTTATCCCGAAAGGTCAGTCCATTTCATCCATCAGTGACCGACAGATCCAGCGCATCCAACGATGGATGAATGACTATCCACGTAAAATCTTGGACTACGAGACACCCCATGAGCGTTTCGCCAAGGCAATGAACCAGACAAAGCAGGCGCAAAGTGCCTAATGTAGAATTTTTCGCCTCCCCTCGGGGAGGCGAAACCCAGCCTCAGAGGGCTTTCACAAACTCTGGTACAGGGTTAGACCCTGGTGGCTAACTTAAACTTGAAATTCAGGGCTAAATATTTTTAATAGATAAAGAATAATTTATAAATTTCTTTTCATTTCTTTTGATAAAATTTTATCTGTTAAATTATTGGAATCACTTAATTGACTGATAATCTTATTTTTTTCATTTTCGCTACGTTTTTGACTTAATTTGTAAGCTGCTAATATTTTATTCACCTTAATTTCAAAGCCTATAATGCCTTTAATTTGTTTTTTTGTTTTATCCGACATATTATCCCAGGTAGCACCATTTTCACGATGTTTTTCATATTTTTCTAATAAATGTTCTAAATCTACTATTAATTCATCTTCACTTAAAGTCTTTCCCTTACCATATATATGAACACTTTGATAATTCCAAGTTGGGACATCTTCTTGATCATACCAAGTTGATGATATATAACCATGTGCTCCTTGAAATATTACTAATATATTATTATCATCTATAGTTTCCACCTGCTGGTTGCCTTTTGCAAAATGACCAGAAATGTATAAATCATTGTTTTTCTCTGTTATCATCACAGGAATATGTGTAGCTATAGGGCTTCCATTTTCAGTAGACACTATAATAGCGAAGTTATTTTTCTCAATAAAACTTCTAATTTCTTGGTAATCATTAATTTGATAATATTTTGGAATATACATAGAATCCCCCTTTTTATAATTCTTTTAACATAATAAAATCAATTTGTTTCTCATCTCCCATATAAAATGTATGTTCATCAATTTTATAGAAACCTAATTTTTTATAAAATTGAATTGCATTTTCATTTTGTTCCCATACGCCTAACCATATATTTTTACACTCTAAATCTTTTGCTATTTTTATTGCTTGATCGTATAATTTCTTGCCTAATCCATGTTTTTGAAATTTCTTCAATATATAAATGCGTTCAATTTCTATATTGCTACCTTCAATTACTTCAGTCTGTGCATCATTTATATTTAATTTTAAATATCCAGCTAATTCTTCTTTAAAATAAATGAAATAAAAATATGAATTTGGATTGTTCAATTCGTCTACCATTCTTTTAGAAGTGAAGGTTGTTTTTAGGTATTCTTCAATATTTTCTTCTTTGTTTTGAGACCTAAAAGTTTCGTCAAACGTTTTTTTACCAATTTTTTTCAATTCTTCTGAATCAGATACATTACATACTCTAATCATCATTGTTCCTCCTATGTTTCTAATAGTTTCTTTTGTTGCCTTTTTTAACATAAAGCCAATCATTTGAGATATTATTTTTAACTTTGTTTAATAACACTACCAAAGTTGTAATTTCTGTTTCTGTTAAGCCTTCTAAAGCAACAGAATTAGAATGTTCATTCTCTCTTATTATAAAAGAATAAAGTTCTTGCCCCTTTTCTGTAGCATATAATAGTTTATTTTTCTTATTTTCTTTATCAGTTCTTTTTGTAATTATTCCATTTTGTTCCATATTTTTAATAGCTCGAGAGGCTGTTGCTCTATCAATTTTTAACATTTCTACTAACTGTTCTTGAATAATGCCTGGATTCTCACAAATTCTAACTAAATAAACAAATTGTCCTTTTGATAAATTGATAGCTTTAAATTCAATATTACTTATTGAATCTAAAGCTCTTGCAATGATTCCAATATCTCTTAATATGTCTGTCATTAACGTACCTCCATTTTATTGCAATTGCAACAAAAACAATATAATGATATTCTAACATAAATCAATTTAAAAAGTATAGAAGGATGAATTTTATGACAAAAACTAACTATAACAATATTTCATTTTATATAATTCTAAATGCTTTATTTTTATTTGCCTTTACTCAGTTTCTATTAATAAATGTATATCCAACTTTAATGAATGAATTTAATATTAATAGTAGTCAAATACAATTACTAACCACTTTGTTTTTATTTACAACTTTATTATTAATTCCTTTTAGTAGTTTTATCTCAAATCAATTTCAATCCAACACCTTAATTAATGTATCATTGGTATTTTTAATAATAGGCTTGAATTATTCATACTTCCCAGTTGAACCGTCAATTGCTTCAAAATTATATGATTCCTAATATTTTTCTATTTGCTTGGCAAAATCAAAGTGATTTTCTTGTTTTGAACAACATTTCAGAACGAATTTCTAAAACGGATCTGTTTTGGACAGACTACACCCTTGGTCTAACATCAGTGTTTAAAAAATGGATGCCTGCCGCATTCACTCCAGTTTCAGTCTCTGAATCCGCCGGAGTACCTGGTCGAAAAAATCCTTGTATACAAAACTGCTGG
>NZ_JCANUC010000043.1:0-5762 GCF_059568765.1 Lacicoccus kunmingensis DSM 17847
GCATATTTCTTGGCTGTCCGCCAATTGATACCTAATGTTTTTTGTATTTCAGATATAGATAAACCTTTGGTGTTTCTTAAGTGTTTGATACAATTAATATCGGACATTGCTAGCATCCTTCCTGACCGCCACTGTGTTATTGTTTCGACACCAATAACGGTAGAGGGACTTGGGGTGGCTGGCAAGTCCTTTTTTATTATTTGCACTGATTTTAAAACAGTGCAGGACTCTGCACTTCTACATTGCAAAGCTCTGCACTTTTATTTTGCCATACACAGATCTCTCACTTTAGGGAATCAGTAAAGGATGAGTAATGTATGATTAAATACTATGTATGTGATTTATCATTAAGAAGTCAGTACTTATTCGCTGAACTCGCAAAACAATTTGATGATATGAGTGATGATGATATAGACGCAGGCATTTCAAGTAAAGTTGAAGATTTATAATTTTCTTTTTTTCCAGAATGGGTGTAGTATGAAGGTGAACTGATAATAAATAGGAGGGCTTTATATGCGTGCAGCAGTATTTCATGATGCAAAGGATATTCGCGTAGAAGACGTTGAAACACCGGAAATCAGCGAAGGTAAAGTTAAAGTCAAAGTTGCTTGGGCCGGTATTTGCGGCAGTGATCTCCATGAGTATAACGCAGGTCCCATCTTCATCCCGAGTGGTGAAGCATCACCAATGACAGGCAGAAAGGCACCGCTGACCATGGGCCATGAGTTTTCAGGTACTGTGGAAGAAGTAGGATCAGGTGTTGAAGGTCTTAAAGCTGGAGACAAGGTAACAATCAATCCGCTCATCACGGAGGAAGTACACGAGGAACCGCTTGTTGACATGTACAAAGGGTTCACTTTCGTTGGACTCGGCAGTGACGGGGGCTTTGCCGACTATGTTGTCGTGGATAAGAAAAATGTCGTAAAGCTAGAAGACGATACTTCACTTGAGCTTGGTGCACTGGTGGAGCCAACGGCAGTGGCGCTTCAGGCAATCAGGGAATCCGAAATGAAATTCAGTGACTCCGTTGCCGTATTCGGCGCAGGACCTATCGGTCTTCTGACAATCATCGCAGCTAGAGCTGCGGGTGCGAAGGATATCTTTGCATTCGACCTCAGCGATGAGCGACTTAAGAAGGCGAAGGAAGTAGGGGCGACACATGCCGTCAACTCCGGCAATGAAGATCCGATTGAATATATTCAAGAATATTATCCGGACGGTGTTGACCGGACATTCGAAGTGGCCGGTGTGAGTGTTACAGTAAATCAGTCCATCCGTGCGACACGTGCTCGCGGTATGGTGACCATCGTGTCGATCTTCGAAGAACCGATTGAATTCAATCCGATGTCCCTCACTGCAAGCGGCGTACGAATCGCATCCACCCTGGCTTATGAGCCGGACATCTTTGAAGCGACGGTGAAGATGATAGAGAGTGGACAGATCGACCCGTTTCCGGTCATCAGTGACCATATTGAATTGAACGAAATTGTCGACAAAGGATTCGAGGCATTGTTGAATGACAAGAGCCAGTCGAAAATCCTTGTGAAGCTGAGCGGCGACAAATAAATAGCTGGTTTCAACCACGTCAACTTTAAACGTTGGCGTGGTTTTTTGATTGTCTTAAAACTTATGAGGGTACTTATTAAATCATGTTGTTGCTTCCCAACCGACACTATTCACATAAGAAATTAATTCGTACAACTCAGTACTAGTGTCTATATCTTTCTTAAATCCTTTTTGATTTGATGGGTTACTTGTTGCCCTTGACATTATAATGATGTCAGGTGATGTATATGGAAAACGATTATCGTAATATACCAAGAGAGCAGTTAAATAATAATATTCCAAAAGGGCGAGGAATGATAAAATGGCAACCCTTTGCAACAATGCCTGAACAATATGAGAAAATTTTTAAAATGATTGAAGATAATGCAAAAATTGAAAAACCTATTATCAATGAGGATATATCTTATCAGAATGAACGATTGTTGGTGCAATTATTAAATCAGAAAGCAACCATTCGGTATTGGTCAGAAGGATATGAAATATTTATACGTTGCCTGGTCGAATATTTGGACGGATCTTCTAAAATTGTTGTTGTATCAAAGGATAATGAAATGTTCCATATACCATTTGACAATATATACGAAGTACAGGATGCAGGATATTTCATAGATGATTAATTATTTTGTATACAATAAGCTTCCGAAAGCTTACTATAATTATATAAAATGATTAATATTCTATGTTGGTGTTTGATAAAAACAGTGAAGTGATTGATACCACTGAAAAATTATTTGGCCCTGAATTACACAAATATACCATTGATGAAGCCATTTCTGATGGCAATGTGTTGGGTTTTCATGTGGATTGTATTAATACCGGTGAATTTAAAAGCTATGAAGATTTAAAAGAAGCCATTATAGAAGATGAAAAACAGACATTCCCTGATAAATTAGATAAAGCAATAGAACGCCTTGTATATAGCTGGGATGACTTAGAAGTTGAAAAACAAGCCAGCAAAAGAAAGTTGTTAGAGTATCATGATGATACTCATATTCCGCGCGTGGTCGAAGAAATCATTGAGAACTGGGAGTCACAATCACAACAAAGAAAGTTTAATGCGATTTTGACGGTGGCTTATAAAAAACGCGTCCTCGCATATTTTGAAGAATTTAAAAAACAGCTCGCAGAGCACGACGCTCCATTTAATGTCCCCATGACATTTAGTTTTGGAGGGACGAGGACCCTGAACCAGTGGACCCTAAAGTGGTTGAAGATATGTTCAAAAATTATGCAGCATTCACTGGCATTGAATTTGTTGCAGGAGATAAAAAACAGGGGCCAGACGCTTACTTTGAAGATTTAATTACTCGAGCAACCCGTGGAGGGAGTGGCCGGCATCCGAAAAATATTGATTTAGTCATTGTCGCAGACCAACTTTTGACGGGATATGACGCGCAACTATTAAACACACTATATGTTGACCGGTCACTTGAATTACACGGCTTAGTGCAAGCTTATTCGCGAACGAACCGCGTACATGGCCCGGATAAAGAATTTGGTTCGATCATTAATTTTCAGTATCCAAAAATTTCTGAAGAAAAAGTAGATAATGCGTTAAAACTTTATGGTACAGGCGGGACGAGCAGTAAAGCGATTGTAGAACCATACGAGACAGCTGTAGAACAGCTAAACATAAAGATAGAAAAAATAAAATCAATCATGCCAGACCCCATGACTTGGCAAGAAATACAGAATGACACGGAGACAAAAGAAACATTTCTATTAAACTTTAAAGATGCGGCTGAGCATATGCAATTAGTCGAACAATATTATCAATTTGAATGGGATAATGACACATTTGGATTCGATGAAAAGACATGGCTAAATTATATAGGGGCCTATCGCAACCTCCGTACTCAAGAAGGCGAAGATCCAGAATTACCGGCGATTCCGACGTCCCTTCCCGGAAAAACAAGACTAGTCGGGACGCAAGTGATTGATGCGAGCCATATTTTAGAGTTAATGGGTGAACAAGCAACTGCGGCTAATGGAAAACAAACAGTAGATGCTGAAACCCTACGGATTGTGTATCAACAAATTGAAGAATTAAGTAATCTAGGAAATCATGAAAAAGCGCAATTATTAAAAGAATTTGTTGAGGCAGAACTTAAGCCGGGCCATGTATCCACAGAGATACGATTTGATGAAGCATTCGAAAATTGGAAGAATGGCAAGAAGAGCGCAGTGATTTATGAACTTTCCAAAGAGTGGGGAATCAATTCACAAATTTTCGAAAAATCTGTCGCAGCCTATTCTAATCAAAATCCAGAGGACATCCCTTACATTGTAGACTTAACACGCACACTAGATTTTTCATCAGCAACCAATCCAATGGGGAAAAACCGATTGGAACATAATATGAAATTAACGAACGAATTGCCTAAGATGATACCGAAAATTAAAGATAAGTATAATTGATTGTAAACAGAATTTATTATTTTTTGTCAAAATAAGCTAGACAGTTGTGTTTCTCATCATGAGAATATCACTAGATTTATGTATGATAATATTAAAGTAGAAGAACAGTTACTAAGCGAAGAACAAAAGCATAATAATGAACGAACCTTAGAAGAATCACTATTTAAAAGTGTAAATAATGGTCAAATGGCTTTGAAATATCATTAGAGTACGAGTTAGAAAGTGTAGACGAAAGATCTGAAATGATTATGGTGAGTAAGACTAATCAATTCAAATATATCAATTTTAGTCATATATATGAAATAACAAAAGATGATTACTTATTTATGTAAGACTGATATAATTTAAGTTAGTTCCATTTTGTGAGTTATTTTGTTTACAAAGTTATCTCGGGAGGATGACTAAGCCCTATCTGTACAGATAGGGCTTTTTAATTTTTGATTAAAAAATGGTAAAAATGGAATACTTCAGATTTAAATCAGATGTATTCCATTTTTTTATTTCTTTCAGTTTCTTCACTCTTACTCGTGTGCAGATGTATTTGTTTACTTGTGCATCCTATCAAATCTTTCACTGATTGCAACACCAAGCACTACGTGTACCTGCGGTAGTGTTGCAATCAGCTTCGGATTTGATATTGACGGATGCGTAAACAAAATACATTCACACACTCGATTAAAAGAGTGTAGTAGAAAAAAATAGGAGCTGTTAAATATGCACAAAATTTATTCATTATTATCCAAGAAAGCCCAGGCGTATGTTGAAACAATGGAACTAAAAGAAGTGTTAAACATACTATTTTTCATGAACAATGAAAATTTCACAAGAAGAGATAAAGAAAAATTAATTGCTGTTCATGAAACGATTCTCGAATATAATACTAAAGAAGATATTAAAGAAATCAGAAGTCCAAAAGAAGCTTATGACTTTTTAAAACCAAAATTCATAGGAAATGAACAAGAAGAATTTCATGCGATATTCCTTAATACAAAAAATAGAATTATCCATACAGAAATGGTTTTCAAAGGCTCAACAAATACTTGTATTGTAGACCCAAAGTGCTTATATAGTAGAGCATTGAAATGTTCGGCATCAGCAGTCATTGTCGCACATTCGCATCCCAGTGGAAATCCGACACCCTCTAACGAAGATATTGAAGTTACCAAGAGATTGAAAGAGGTAGGAGAAATCGTAGGTGTAGACTTTTTAGACCATATTATACTAGGCGATAATAGCCACATATCTTTAAAGGAAACACACTTTTTCTAAAACAATAGATCGCTCATCTAGCGGTCTATATAATTTTGTACACATTAGATCTAATTTTTATTTATATAAACATTGAGGAAACGATACTCTGCAGTAACGCTTGCAGAGTATCGTTTCTTTTTTTCGTTGAGTTCCTTCACTCTTATTCGTGTGTAGATGTATTTGTTTACTTGTGCATCCTATCAAACCCTTTACAAATTACAACACCAAGCACTACGTGTACCTGCGGTAGTGTTGCAATTCGTTTCGGATTTGATATTAACGAATGCGTAAACAAAATACACCTACACACTCGATAAAAAGAGTGTAGTAGAAAAATACAGTGAGTTCAATTGACAGTATATTATCTAAAGAAGGCAAAGATTTTGTCCGCAATGTTGCAGATAACGTAGGTTACTCCCAAAGTAAAATTGCTGATATTTTAAAAAAAGATAAACCTGAATTATTCATAGAAAAATACTAACAGGCAATTAATGCCGGTTTCATTGGCTTTTCAAGCGAATGCCCAT
>NZ_JCANUC010000044.1:0-5060 GCF_059568765.1 Lacicoccus kunmingensis DSM 17847
ATCAACCGCTGGACTTTCGCTTCTTCTCTCAATCGAAACTCTTCCTTAAAGACGGCCTCTAGGAACTGGTCAGCCGATTCATAAGGAATCTGATCATAAATGTCAGCGACATAGGCCAGCCGCAGTGACTTGCACATCTCTCTCAGTGTGTCACTCATGATGCATCACCCCCAGAATCTGTCGGCGTCAATGCATCGTAGGTCGTCCAGTCCACACCATAAGGATCCGCCTCAGGGACTGAAAGGACTTCATAGAATTCCTGATTGATATGTTTCATATCATGAGTCACCAGTAAATTGGCCAATATGTTCAAACGGGTTGTTCTGATTTGTATATCTTCAACCAACAGATAATCTTTGACTCTGCCAGGGAGATATTTCGCATATCTCGAATAGGGAATGACTCTGGGTTTGTACATCCATCCTTTGATGACCGTCTGCCATGGGATGGCCCGACGCTGATTCATGTAAGGGCGGTAGTCATCCGCCAGAATTTCGCCGTCATCGGTGACTGCTTTATACCGGTCCCATGTCAACACAAGATGGAGCCGTGGATAGTTCGCCGCTCTCGGGATATGTATCCGTGTATGGTCCAGTGTGACTTCATTATATTTATTGACCCGGCCTTCAATCGCTCGGAAGACAGGATAATCGTTTGTCGGCAGATGCGGGAGATATCCTGTAACCGTCAAGTAGAATTCAACACTTTACCCCAAATAAGATTCAACAGCTTATCCCAATTAGGACTCAACACTCTTTACTTCAAATAACGCTCTTCTGTATTTCATTCTGATACTGTCTTGATTCTCATCGAAGGTAATGATTTCACTTCGGTGAAGGAGGCGATCTAAGATCGCCGTGGTCAGTGTCGTGTCTCCCAAAAATTTTCCCGATTCGTTAGGCCCCTTATTCGATGTTAAGATGAACGCTGTTTTGTCATACATATCATAGATAAACTGAAAAAACAGCTGGGCATCCTGCGGTTCATAAGCCATATACATGATGTCATCGATAATAATTAAATCTGAAGATTCCATACGTTTATATCTGGTTTTTGACTTACTGAGATATTCTCGTGTTTTAAGGATATATACCAGATGATCCATCGGTATAAACGACACCTGGTAGCCTTGATTGACAGCGTGAATACCGAGACCGGTGGAAAGATGGGTCTTACCCTTATAGAAAGCTTTTCATAACGGGAATTATCGAAAGTTTTTGTTTATGGAAAGAAATAAGAGAATATCCGTCAATAGCACTACTGTATTCTTTTATTTCTTTTCATAACGCCTCACAATAGATGTATAAAATCTAGGAGGTGCACTATGGAGACAAAAACATCGATTGAAGCACTGGTTGTTGCGGTTTTATCAGAATTAGAGCGGTTGAATTATGCGGATAATACTATAAGCGGCTATCGCAGCTTTTACAAAAGAATCATTGCATTTGGCAAGAAAAAAGATGAATCTTATTTTTCAGAAGCACTGGGACGTCAGTTTTTGAAAGAAAAGTATGGTTGTACTGTGAACTACTATGAGGAAACCATGCCTAAAGGTGCCAAAGGTCCGATTAGGATGATTAGAGTTTTGGGAGATTATCAGCTACATGGCGTGATTATCCGGAGGATTGTAAAAAATTCAGGGTATGTTAAACCGCCTCAGTTTGAAAAAGAACTGACTGCCTATGAAGAAGAATGTGAAATGAATGAGTACTCAAAAAGAGGACTACGGACACGGATGCAGCGCCTGTTCTTTTTCATTGACTATCTTGACGGTCGGAAAGTCCAAAGTTCGAATGATATTACGGCCGAACTGATATCCGATTATGTCAAAACAATTTACAGGTTCCATGAGAAAAGTATCGCATCCATCTTAACAACCCTCAGAGTCTATTTACGGTTTCTCTATCATAAACGATATACACATAATGATTTATCTTTGACAGTGCCAAAGCAGAATAAATATTATTATCCATCTGTGCCTTTTGTTTGGGATAAAGCGGATGTCATCCGCATGTTGAAGAGTATTGATCGAGGGAATCCAACCGGGAAACGAGATTATGCGATCCTGCTCCTGATAGCTAAGCTTGGTATGAGGGTCGGAGATCTTAAATCTATGAAATTATCAGATTTAAACTGGCATTCAAAAACAATAGAAATCACACAGAACAAAACCAAGCGCCCCGTCACATACCCCATTTTAAAGGATGTCGGCTGGGCACTGATTGATTATTTGAAAAATGCACGACCGATTAGTGATTCTCCTTTTGTATTCCTTAGAATGAACGCCCCTATGAAGCCTTCGGTAAAGACGCAAATCTTCACAACATTATTACAAAATATACGAGACTCGCCGGCATTACAATTCCTAAAGGTAAAAGACACGGCTTACATTCGCTGCGACATACACTTGCGAGTACTCTGCTTGAACAGGGCACACCATTACCAGTAATCTCTGAAGTGCTTGGACATTTTAATTCTTCATCTACCAACGTTTACTTGCATACTGATTTGAAAGGGCTTAGGAAATGTACGATTGACCCCGAGACGGTGTTTGACAATGACTAATCAGAACATTGTTTTTGAAAGCGTCTTCAGTCACTTGCTTACTGGGTATATTGGGGAAAAAAGAGCGGTGGGCTATAAGTACAACAAAGCCGCATCTCTTTTGAAGCAATTTGACAGCTTAGCAGACAAGGAAAATGTAGTAGAAAGAGAACTTTCAAAGAATCTGGTCATACGTTGGACAGAGAAAAGGCCGAACGAAACCAGCAGTACTAGAAATGGCAGAATCTCAATTATCCGGGGTCTCGCTTTATATATGATACGTCTTGGATATCCGGCATATGTTTTTCCCCGTGCCACCATCCCGATGGACAGATATTCTTATATACCCTATATCTTTTCACAAAAAGAACTGAAAAATATTTTTACCATATGCGATGCCTATCCTGTTTCACATGTATCTCCAAATAGACACTTAATTCTTCCTATTCTGTTCCGTATTTTATATGGGTGCGGTCTGCGAATTTCAGAAGTAGTAAATTTAAAGCTTAAGGATATAGATTTTGACCAAGGGACTTTATTTATTCGAGAAGCCAAGTTTGGAAAAGAACGGATTGTGCCGATGGATGACACATTAAAAGAACGTTGTCGTCTTTACGCAGATAAAATCCATTCAGTAAATGATAGTGATGCCTATTTCTTTCCGTCTCCTTATGGCGGCGCTTATAAAGAAAGTACAATATATAAATTGTTTAGAGAGATTCTATGGACAGCGGGAATCTCCCATAGTGGTAAAGGCCCGAGATTGCATGATTTCAGACATACTTTTGCGGTCCATTGTTTAAAGCATTGGGTCTTAAATGACGAAGATATCACGAACCTCATGCCCTACCTTTCAACATTTTTGGGACATAATGATTTAAGAGGGACACAGCACTATCTAAGACTGACCGCTGATTTATATCCACAAATTACAGCTTCTGTTGAACAAAGCTTTTCAACCTTAATCCCGGAGGTGTCATTTAATGAAACAGACTGATTTCGCTAAAGTGCTTACACGATTCCTTTCCAACTACCTTCCGAGTCAGCGCAATGTCAGCCCAAATACAATACTGTCCTACCGAGATACGTTCAAACAAATATTAATGTACTATCATTCAGAGCTGAGTATAAAACCAGAGTATCTTACGCTAGATAAAATTACAGCAAAAGAAATCAGAGATTTTCTGCTTTGGCTTGAAAAAGAACGTCATGTGAGCATCAATACCCGTAACCAGAGACTGGCAGCCATTCATAGTTTTTACCGTTATGTCCAAATAGAACACCCTGAAATGATTTTTGAATGTCAAACGATCTTGGGGGTGCCTTTTAAAAAGAAAGAAAAGCAAATGGTGGCCTTTCTTTCACAAGATTGCCTAAAGTTCTGGCTGGAACAACCAGATGTGAGAAAGAAAAGGGAACGTCGCGATTTAACATTAATGGTGACCCTTTATGACACAGGTGCACGGGTTCAGGAATTAATCGATTTAAAAATTAGGGATATTAGGCTAACAAAACCCGCAACAATTACTTTAACAGGTAAGGGAAACAAAAGAAGAAGTGTACCGATTATGGGGATAACACGAAATCTATTAGAAAATTATATGACAGAAAATAATTTATTGGTCAATGGAAAACAAAGTCATCCTTTGTTCTTCAATAGTAATAGACGCTCATTTACGAGACCCGGTATCGCATACATTTTAGAAAAGTATTTAAAAAGGGCTGAAGAATCTCATTCGGAGCTTCTATTCCCCAACCGTATACACCCCCATATGATTAGACATACGAAAGCGATGCATTTATTAGAGGCAGGCGTGAATCTAATTTATATTCGGGATTTATTAGGTCATGTGAATGTAACGACGACTGAAATTTATTTGAGAGCAAATACAGAAACAAAAAGAAAAGCACTAGAATCTGCATATATAGAAGTAGTGACTCAAGATGTTCCCGTGTGGGAAGAGGATATCAACCTATTAAGCTGGTTAGAGAAGTTTTGTCAGTAGAAACTAAAAAGATTATGGAAAGATATTTCTTGTCTAAGCCATGAATTTAACACTTTATTAGGAATGTCTTTCCATAAACAAAAACTTTCGATAATTACCCTTATAGAAAGCTTTTCATAAGGGTAAAACACACTTGGCAATCGTCTTGGGCGTGGAAGCCTGTCGCCAGAACAAACGCACGTTGTTCATCAATTGTCATGAGTTGTTGATTCGGTTCCGGACAGCGTATGAAAAAGGGACGATTGAGCGTGTCCTCAGACGGTATGCCAGATACGAACTGTTAATCATTGATGAGATTGGCTACTTGCCCATTCAGAAACATGAAGCCGACTTGATCTTCCAATTACTGAACATGCGGTATGAAACCCATTCAACCATTTTCACCACCAATATCGCGCTCTCTGGATGGGGTGAATTGAAGTTAGACTAGAAATTGGACACAGTAAATGAAGACAAATAGTATATGGGAAGATATCAATTTACGGAGGGTGTCCATTATGTCAAGAGGCA
>NZ_JCANUC010000045.1:0-4222 GCF_059568765.1 Lacicoccus kunmingensis DSM 17847
TCCTCCTGGGTATGTTTTTGTCGTTAAAAACATTGTACCGTAAAAGGACTGTTATATGGCCTTTTTACTTTTACACAATTATACGGACTTTATCAAAACAATATAAGATTTCTTTTAACTAAAAAAATCAATCCCTTTAATAATAGTTAAAGGGATTGATTATCAATTTTAGATTTTAAAAACGCTATATGTTATTTAAATTTAATTTCGTCATTTGAAAAATATTCATGGAGTTTATTAGGATTTATAATACCCTTAATTACTGCATCAGCACCATACAGTAATTGTTCAACATTTAGAACAGCACCATAAGTATTAGTTTCTCTATTAACGTATTCGATTTGATTTTTAAATTGCCCTTTAAAGAAATTCGAAACCCATAAATAATAAAATTTATCATTAGGTATTAAAGGTGAAAAAGATTTCCACCATTCGTTTGGATTACGTATTTTGTCTCGCTTATTATTATCATCAACATACCTTATCATTTGATCTCGATCTTTGGCATATATCGAAAAACCATTCTTGTATGCTTTAGTATCAAGTAATATTCCAAAATCATCAGTGAAAACCAAACCGTCAGGCTTATTACTGCCACCGAGTAAAACAGAATTTAGGTTATATGCTTCTTTAAATAATTCGGCTGTAACAATTTCAAAATCTCTTGATTTAGTAGCATCAGCTGCGAGATCTAATAAACTTATAAACTTAGAATCTAGTACTGTTTCTTTTAAGAATTTAGCTTTTCTCATTTCTCTTTCTTTATCTACTAATATATCAGTGATATTTAAATTAGGGATATCAAAATCTTGAATGATATCTTTTAATACCACTTTGTCATCATTTAATTCAATATTTATTCCGAAGTAATTAAGTTCTAAAATATCTTGCTTAATTAATTCTTTTTCATCATTAAAACCTAAACTTTTTAAGTGATTTAATAGATTTTTAAATGATTTTGAAGTTTGAAGAAACTTAATTATATATGCTCTTCTCGATCTTAAATAATCTCTATTACTGCCTTTTGTCGCTAGAAACTCCCACATTATAAACTTTGGTAGTTTTGGATTTTTTGAACTTCCTTGTGATTGTCTATACGCATGAAGACCTTTAGCAGTTATTTTATACTTTTGAAAAGATGTGATTTTTTTGCCATTAGAAGAATCATAGTTTTTAACTTTCTGTACCATTCCTAAATTTGAAAGCCAGCCACAAATCATACGAGCATATTTATCACTCGTCCCCTCTCTATCAGTACGTATTTTTCTTCTTTCTTCATCACTTTCTTCACTTTTTAACCAATCAATCATCAAAGATTCATCGTATGATGTAAACCCACTTTCACCTCTAAAACCTAGTGAATGTCCGACTTTAAATTTGGTACAACCATCTGGATTATTTACTAGTATTTTAAGTACTTGTGTAGCTGGAGGATAACTTAATAGAGCATTTTTTAAGATCTCTTTTTCTTTAGTAGAGTTATCTTTTGTTTGAGAAAAAGTTTTTCCCAAATCAGTAATCGTCAATTCGTCAGTATTACGATTGAAAGAAACAAAATTTAAGCTCACTGCCCACCTTAAAAAACCATCACAAGTCCAATATCCAGTAAAATTTTTACCCGTTGTATAGTGATTTTGAGGTAATAGAGAAATTTGAATTAGTGAGTTTGCTTCGGCTTCCTCTCTGATATTAGTAGTATTCTGGTTTTTATCTCTACTAGAGCCAACAAGTTCACCAAAACTGAAAGTACTCTCATTCCTATCTAATTTAGATTGTAAGTTATTTTTAATATCATCAAAATAAATAATTCTCTGTTGAACTAAGTTGTTTTTTAATTCCTTATAGTGATTTGAAGTATTATCAAATATGCGTACTACAGTTTTCAAATTTTCAAAACTAGATGGATTTTGAATCCAGCCAAATGTTCTAATATGCAAAAAAAATCCCCCCAAAATGTTTTATATTAAAAGTATAATACATTTTAGAAAGGATTAGTTCTTAATGTAGCAGATTAAAAGTGTCAACATCATAATTAGTTACTAATACTTCTTGGCTACCGCTTTTTTTTGAATTGTATGAAGCATTATTATAGTTGTGCTTAATATTATTCACCATGACATTATTGTTCAAAATAAAATCGTTTAAAAGTTCATGAGTATTGCCTTTGTTATGCATAACATTAGACAAAGCCCACTTAATATTTTTCTTTGTTAATTCTTCCATGATAGCGTACATTTCTAATTCTTGCTTTTCAGTCCAATTTACAAATCCACGATTACCATCGTTATAACTGCCAGTAGTTATAAGATAGGGAGGATCTAAATAAACAAAATCATTTTCATTTAAATTATTAAAATTAATGTCTGTAAAATATTTATCTGTAAAAGTAGCATTCATTTTATTTAACCTTCTAATAAATCTTTCTAGATTTAGTTTCATATTAGTGCTAAATGATGATCTATCTTTACCGAATGGATTATTGAATTTCATAGAATTATTAAAACGTATCTGATAATTATAACTATATGAAACTAATATATATAAATCCAAAGGATTAGGATTATTATTGTATTTTTCTCTAAATAATTTATATGCTTCAGCATTGGTCTTTGATAAGTTATATTTTTTAATCTTTAATTCTATTTGCTCAATAAGAGTTTCAGGTGATTTATTCTGAAAGTACCGAAACATTTCATTTAATTTGAAATTATTATCATTAAAAACATGATTGTTTGCTTTTACGTTAATACCGACATTAGCACCGCCACTAAATAAATCTATAAAGGTATCTATTTCATTAGGAAACAAAGGAATAATATCTTTAAGTATTTTATATTTCCCGCCAACATAGTTTAAAGGACTTTTTATAAATTTTTTTTCATATCCCCAAGTATCAAAAAAAGACTCTTGTATAAAATTATTAGAGGATTCATTAACTACATCTTTTTCAATATGAAGTAATATCTCATATAACTCGTAAGATTCCGAAGGGATTTTAGATTTATATTTTCTATAAGGAATTCTTTTTATGTCAATATGATTATTATACGATGAATCTTTCATGATTTTAATAAGTCGTTTTTCTTCTATTAAACCCTCATTATTGTAGCTAACAAAAATATGTTTAGCATTTATATTACTTATCAAATCAGTGAAGCTTTTTTCTGCTTGAATCTTGACCGAGTACGAACTTTTTAAGTTTTTGTAATCAAAAAGACCTGTAATCCCCTTTAATAAAGGTTTATTATTACGAGCTATATTTTCAAGCACGTGATAATTAGGAGCATATTGTCTTTTGTTATATGGAGGATCAATGTAAACAATATCAAATTTTTTATTTTTTACAAGTTCATTAGAATCAATATTAAAACATTCGTTATTACTCTGGTTATTGATTATTTGAGGCGGTTTTAAACTCAAAGGTTTAAGTGCTCTTTTATCCCATTTCTTCAAGTATGCTCCATACGTTCCAGTAGTGTTACTTATAAAAGGTATGGATTCAAGTAAGGTTGCTAACAAATAAAAATATTCATTTTCAGTTATAAGATTTCCATTTTTCCATTCGTCAATTGTATTTCTGATAAAACCGATACGAAATGCATTTTCAGAAGTAAAATACATTCTGTTCATTTCTCCAAAAGGACTATAACTTTCTGCATAATAACAAGTTTTATTAGGAACATTATTGTTTTCTAAATAATCAATAGGATCTTCTATCCCCATTGCTTTTAGCCCCTTAAATCTTAAAGGCAAGTTATTATGTATTGTACCTCTTGCTATAGCATAGCTAAAATACAGTGTATCATTAGTAATTATTTTATAATTTTTTTTAAAATGTCGGGCAACAGTATTACTGCCTGCAAACAAATCAAGGAAGTTTTTTTCTTTTCCCGTCGTATTTTTATCGATAAAAGAATCTATTTCAGATATCATATTTAATTTCGATCCGATATATCTCATTACACATCCCCTTTCATCCTTATAGAATATTAACATACACCTATTATCTAAAGCAATATAAATAGTATAAAATTATATATTTTAAAAGTAGCGTTGAGATAATTAATCAATCTCAACGCTATTTTTATAAAGCTCAGCAGTACATTGTAAGAACAAATCAATTGTTCTATATTAATATTTTTTTGCTTTTGCCTAAGCGACACGCTCACAACAAAGTTGTTCGCTAATAATCGGACAAATTCAACATCATGCCTAAACGTGA
>NZ_JCANUC010000046.1:0-3931 GCF_059568765.1 Lacicoccus kunmingensis DSM 17847
ACCCAGAAAGTCTTTGAACTACCAGACACCGCTGGAAGCATTTATGAGTTACATGGATGTAGGCAGGCTGTCTAGCTTATTTTGACAAACGAAGTAGGTTAAAATTTCATCCTAAACTAATTAAATATTTATGGCCTATGTTTTTTTAAAGCTTTTTCCATATAGTCTAATAAAGAATCTTTCATAGAAGATCGAAGTGCATACTCCAAAATTGTTGTCACATAACCAGTTCTATCACCTACATCGTACCTTTCACCTTCAAAATCATAAGCATAAACCTTTCTGTTCTTGTTTAGAGCTTGTAAGGCGTCAGTAAGTTGAATCTCTCCCCCAGTCCCTATATTTTCTTTTTCCAGTTCATCAAAAATATCTGATGTCAAAACATATCTACCCATTATCGCTAACCTGGACTCAGTTTCATTAAGACCTGGTTTTTCATACATATTTATCAGTTCATAAATTTTATTATTTCGTTCCGAATATTCTACTATTCCATATCTGGAAACTTCATCATCTGAAACTTTTTTCACCCCTATAACCGGCCCTTCATTTACCTCGTAAGCATCCATTAATTGTTTAATACCTGGTGTATTACCTTCTACAATATCGTCCCCTAGAAGAACTGCGAATGGCTCATCACCTATAAATTGTTTAGCAGTATGTATAGCGTGACCAAGGCCTTTAGGTTCTTTTTGACGTATATAGAAAATATTTGCAAGGTTGGTAGAATAATTGACCTTCTCTAATACATCATATTTCTTTTTCTTTTCTAAATTCATTTCAAGTTCAATCTGATGATCAAAATGATCTTCTATAGCTCTTTTATGTTTTCCTGTTACTATGATAATATCTTCAATACCAGCTTCAACTGCTTCTTCCACTATATATTGTATAGTAGGTTTATCTAAAATAGGTAACATCTCTTTAGGCATTGCTTTAGTAGCTGGCAAAAATCTTGTGCCTAAACCTGCAGCTGGTATAATCGCTTTTTTTATTTTCGACATTCACTTCTCTCCTTCTAATTTAGTCTCTGCTAAACAAGTCTCTTGTATACACTTTGCTTTCAACACTTTCAAGTTCAGGTGAAATTCTATTTGCTAGAATGACATCCGCTTCTTCAATGAAGTTACTGAGATCTTTTATTACTCGTGAGTTATAAAACGCGTCCTCATCAAGAACTGGCTCGTACACAATAACTTCTATCCCTTCTGCTTTAATACGTTTCATTACCCCCTGTATTGCAGACTGTCTGAAGTTGTCAGAATCTGTTTTCATAGTTAATCTATACACACCAACAATATGGGGCCTTTTTCTTAGAATCATTTCAGCGATGTGATCTTTTCTTGTTCTATTAGCATCTACGATTGCTGTCATAATATTATTTGGAACATCTTCATAATTTGCTAATAATTGCTTTGTATCTTTCGGTAAACAATAACCACCATATCCGAATGATGGGTTATTATAATGGCTACCAATTCTAGAATCTAATCCTACTCCTTCTATAATCTGTTTACTGTCTAACCCTCTAACTTCTGCATATGAATCAAGTTCATTAAAGAAGGCTACTCTCATGGCTAGATAAGTGTTTGCAAAAAGTTTTATCGCTTCGGCTTCTGTTGAATTCGTAAATAAAACGGGAACGTCCTTATCTATAGCACCTTTTAGTAAAGAATTTGAAAAAATTCTGGCTCTTTCAGATTTTTCACCGATAATAATTCTGGTGGGATGTAGATTATCATATAATGCATTACCTTCCCTTAAAAATTCTGGCGAGAATATAATATTATCACTATTAAATTTTTCTTTTAATTTTTCTGTATACCCAACTGGTATGGTAGATTTTATAATCATTACACCATCTGGATTAATAGAAAGTACTTCAGATATTACTTTTTCCACTGTACTCGTATCAAAATAGTTTTTAGCCGGGTCATAATTTGTAGGTGTAGATATGAGTATGTATTCTGCTTCTTTATAAGCAAGATAACTATTTGTAGTAGCTGTTAAATTTAAATCTTTAAACTTTAAATAATCTTCAATTTCTTTGTCCATAATCGGTGACTTCTTCTTATTCAACATATCAATTTTTTCTTGTACTATATCCAGAGCCACTACATCATTATATTGAGATAATAAAATTGCATTTGACAATCCTACATAACCAATACCCACAACAGCTATTTTCATAATATCCACCTCAAAATTTTTTAAAATAATAATTTGAAAAGTATTTAATACTCTTCAATATTTAATTTCTTCTTGTCTTTATATTATTTAATGTAAATAATACACTAATAAATATTATAATTACTAATAAATCTGTAAGAGTTTGAACAATCCTTAGATTGCTTAATTGAAAATTAAGGAGTATGTGTCCATATATAAGTATAGAAATCAAACCATAATTAGACTTTCGCATATATAAATAAGAAGTTTTATAAATAACACCTAATATATACATTCCAACAAATACCCCAGGGATCCAAAAGTTCATATACATGTTTCCAAGAGTTTCGGGGGGCCAGGAGGAAGGATAAAGTTCATTAAAAGGTCGAGACGGCGTTACATCAACTCCTTCAGCAATAGTTCTTAAATATGCACCATCATCCACTGGAGGTTTATCAGGATATAGTGAACTCGGTATAGGCGAGTAAACTAAATCAACAAAACTTTTACCTAACCATATATTATCTAATGAAAAATGATCTATAATTAATAAATAATGATCTATATAACTGAGTGATTTAGCTACGGAGGATGTTTCTTCAATAATTCCGTCGCTAATAATAGTTGGATCATTAATAAAATCTTCTACTCCATTTTCTGCTCTTAATATGGGAATTAATATTATATAAATTACCAATACAGGAACAAGGAATAGAGCTTTAACAGGTATTCTTGAAAAACTCTTAACACTAAAGTGCCAAATTAAAAAACATAAAACTAAAAATTGTAATGTTGGTTTTCTACCTCCTAATGAAGTAAGAACAAGGGAAACACCAATCGCTAATAGAATAAGTAAAAATAATTTAAAAAAACTCTTCTTATTTCTAAATGAATAAATATATATAAAGACCCCTATATTCAGTAGACCCATTAGTGATAAAATGTAACCATTACCCGAAGTAACAGATGCTCTTTGATAAAGATTTTCTAACCATATATTTAAACCTCCAGCCGAATAAATAAAATAAACATATGCTAGAAATCCTATAAATAAAGCAATTAACATAGGAATATAGTTGTTTTTATTTGAATTTTCCTTAAATAATAAAGGCAATTTAGAATTTATTATTCCTCCTAAATTACCCTTAATTCCTAAAATTAGTCCGAACACGCCAAGTAATAATATTGCTATATACTTGAAAATATAAACATCCAGTTCGTTATCAGGTATTCTCCATCTGACTAAATAATGGATGACGTTGTAATCATAAGCAATTGAAAGCAAGTAAGGTACATTCGTAATAAAAATCATAAAAATTGCAATAACAGTTGGTGAAAATAAATCTTTTTCTGATTTTCTAAAGTAAAATATTAATATACCAAGTATTATAGATAAAATAATCGTTAATAATAAAATTACCATGGAACCCCCCTGCTCATATTTATATTTATTATCATATGATTTAAAATTTTCACTAGAAAATCTTTCTAGTGAAAAATGGAATAATTTAATTTTCTTAATTTTTTAATTCATAAAGTTAGTTTTAATACTGAATTTATTTTTTTGAAATTATTCAATTCAGTTATAGGAATATTTTAGTATTCTTTCAGAAGCATAATAACTTTTCTTCTAATTAAGTTTAGATTTTTTGGATTTGGTAAAATTAAACCTGAATTATTCATACTTCCCAGTTGAATCCTCAATTGAGTCAAAATCATATGATTTCTGAGATTTTCTCTATTAACTTGGCAAAATCAAAGT
>NZ_JCANUC010000047.1:0-2709 GCF_059568765.1 Lacicoccus kunmingensis DSM 17847
TGACTTTGATTTTGCCAAGTTAATAGAGAAAATCTCAGAAATCATATGATTTTGACTCAATTGAGGATTCAACTGGGAAGTATGAATAATTCAGGATTAAATATGATGATTTTGTTAAGATTAGAGTGTTTTCTTGCATATAAGTGATGAAATGAGGTATAATGTTAAACATTGATAAAGTTCATTAAGAATTTGTAAAAATTTGAGGCAGTAAGTGGAAATATTGAAATTGTCAATATAGGACTCGCAAAGAGGGTGTGACCTCAGCGGAGTGGGGGAGTAACGATCTACATATTGACAATAAGTTACTTTAACCACCGATATTAAAGTGTTTTAATTTCTCTTGCCGTCCGTCACTAGACCCTCAACGTCAACGTTTGAGGGTTTTTATTTTATTTTACTCTATTTTAATCGACTAAGAATAATCGGGATAGCCCCTTATCAATTATTTGAAGTTAAGGAAAAGTAGAGAATCAGGAAGTGAAACTATGTCAAAAATAAAAGAAATATTGAATAAACGCTATGGATTTTTCATCCTATTTCTGTTTTTATTCTGGTTGAAAACGTACATGGCTTACTGGATTGAATTTAGTTTAGGTGTGACAGGTATATACCAGCACCTTATATTGCTCATTAACCCGATTGCGACCGGTGTCATACTATTGTCTGTTGCACTGTTCTTCAAGAGCCCGACTTTAAGAAAATGGATGATGTTTACAATACTCATGTTAATGACGGTATTGTTATATGCGAACATATTGTACTACAGAGAGTTCGCTGATTTTCTGACATCAAACATTTTATTGAATTCCAATAATGTGTCTTCTGCATTATTCACTTCAACATTCGAAATGATGAGATTTTGGGATCTGTTATATTGGGTCGATATTGCACTGTTTGGTTATTTATTCTTCTATAAAAAGAAAGAACCTTTCAAAGAAGGTAAAAGAGAGTACAAAAGATGGACCAAAGCTACAGTTACAGTGATGGGTGCATTACTGTTGGCAGGTAACTTGATATTGGCAGAGATTGACCGTCCGGAATTATTAACCAGAACTTTTGACAGAAATTATATTGTTAAATATTTAGGTTTAAATTTCTTTTCCGGTTATGATGCTTTTAAAACAACACAAAGCAGTCAATTGCGAGTGAGTGCTGACGAGTCTGATCTATCGAAAGTATTTAACTTTTCAAATGAAAATCATGCAGAGCCAAATCCTGAATATTTCGGTGTGGCTGAAGACCGAAACGTTATAGTGATTGCATTGGAAAGTGTTCAGCAATTTTTAATTGATTATGAACTGGAAGATGAAAATGGACAAAGTCATGAAGTCATGCCGTTTCTTTCGAGCATATATGACAATGAGTCCTCATACAGCTTTGAAAACTTTTTCCATCAGACAGGCCAGGGTAAGTCTTCCGATGGTGAAGTTTTAGGCGAGTTATCATTGTATGGTCTGCCACAAGGCAGTGTATTCCAAACATTAGGTTCCACAAACACATTCCATTCTGCACCAAACATTCTGGCACAGCAGGGGGATTATACCTCAGCTGCATTTCACGGAAATGTAGGCTCATTTTGGAATAGAACAGATACGTATCAAAGTTTTGGCTATGACTATTTCTTTGATTCTGAGTTTTATGATGTATCGGGAGAAAGATCGATGGAATATGGCTTGAAGGATAAACTGTTTTTCCATGATTCGGCAGAGTATCTTGAACAGCTGCCGCAGCCATTCTATTCCAAGTTCATTACTGTTTCTCATCATTTCCCTTATCCTTTAGATGAGCAGAACACGGAATTCCCGGCTGCACAGACAAGTGATGATACAATTAATAACTATTTCGTTACAGCGCATTATGCCGATCAGGCGTTGGAAGAATTTTTCAATTATTTGAAAGAAAGCGGCTTGTACGAAGATTCAATCATAGTTATGTATGGTGATCATTATGGTATTTCTGATATGAGAAACCCTACCTTGGCGCCACTAGTCGGTGAAGAGCGTGAGGACTGGAATGCTTATAATGATACTCAAATGCAAAGAGTACCGTATATCGTCCATGTCCCGGGCGTTGATAATGGTGAAGTGTTCGACACATACAGCGGTCAGGTGGATATGCTGCCGACCTTGATGCATTTACTGGGTATGGAAACAGACGGTCATATATTTATGGGTCAGGATATGTTATCAGAGGAACATGATAATACAGTACCACTCAGAAATGGCCGTGTGATTACACCAGAATATACTTTCCTTGAACAGGAAATCTATGATACAGAGACAGGCGAATTACTGAACGAACAATTATCTGAGGAAGAATTGGAAGAACTTTATCAGTATAGAGACGAAGCGAGAGAAGAATTAAGTCATTCAGATGAAGTTCAAATGAAAGATTTACTGCGCTTCTATAACCCTGAACCTCTGGATGAACTAAAAGAAATCGATTATTTATATCGTGATCAATTAGAGGTGCTCGAAGACGATTCTAGAAAAGAGACAAGCCTCATTGAACAACGTGGTGGAGATTCGACTACAGATTTATATGAAACAGATGCACCTGAGTTACAGGAGCAGGAAGATGGCGTATCAGATGAATATGAGACTTCAACTGAGCAGCCAGAATAAATCAGTCGTTTAGACCGAACTATAAATAAAAGGCTCTATAATAAATACGGTTGATGACTGAAATGTCATGGACCGTATTTTT
>NZ_JCANUC010000048.1:0-2169 GCF_059568765.1 Lacicoccus kunmingensis DSM 17847
CCCCCTCACTTTTTGAGGGGGCTCCCTCGCCGGTTGGCAGGTCAAAAGGTGTTGCCTTTTGACGAGCCAAGAGGGTTCGGGTGTAGCAAAATTGTCAACTCCTTAAATTCCTTTCGCTGTCGCTTCAGTCAGACATTTACCGTTGACAATTGCCACGTATTTTCTTCTGCAGAAAGTTTCACTTTTAGCCGAAGAAAATAAAAAGAGGTGGCAAATTTGCCACCTCTTAAAAATTTTCTGATCTTCAACAATCGCGCCCGATTGCTTAAGAAAGCTAGAAGTCATTTAATTTATCTCTGGTATTCAACTTTTAAATTGAATTTGTCTTCGTTTATATACATTCAAGGTGATCAGCCAACTAGTAACAACGACTCCTGTAAAAAGGAATAGCATATTACTATACAAATAAGTGGATTGATCAAGGTCCATAGGTAGCAACTTCTGATTCAGTAAGCGTACAGATAATAAACCACCAACAATTGCAATACCTATTCCCTCTGATAAAAAACTGGTAAAATTAAGCAAACTCATTCCGGCACCAGCTTCCTTTTGTTTCAAACTACTTGAAACAATTGTAGATATAACTGTTTTGGTGAATGACAGCCAACCAAAAACAAAAACTAATATAATTGTCAGTAACCATGGTGTTACTTCTAAAAAAAAGGCAGCAATTAAAAAGCTAACGGAAAGAAATGTAACTCCAATGGTTAACACGTACAATGGACCTTTTCTATCAACAAGTAATCCACCAATGTAACCGAAGATAATAACGCTCATTGCTCCAGGGAAAATAATCACACTGCCAATTGCAGCAGTACTTAGTTGATGTACATCTTTCATCATGTAAGGAACCATAGAGATAAACCCTGCTACTGTACCAAATATAAGTCCTCCACAAAGGACACCAATTATAAAAGAAATATTTTTCCCCAGTGCAGGTTCAACAAAAGGTTCTGTTACTTTCCTAATATGTTTTACAAATATCAGGAATGACAGAATACTGATGATCAGAAAAGAAATGTTATAAGATGTTGTAAACAGCATAAAAAATACAATGCCCACTGACATTAGTATAATTCCTACAATATCAAAATGACCTTTTATCCTTACTTCTTTTTTCAACAATTTAATAAGGAACGGAACAGTGATAATTGTCATCATTGGAATGAGCAGAAGATAAGACCAATGGATAAAATGAGCTATCATTCCACCAATAGCTGGACCGATACCTTCTCCCATAGCTACTATGGAGCCAATAAGACCAAACGCTTTACCCCTATTTTCCTTTGGAATATAGCGCGCAACTACAACCATCACGAGTGCTGGAAATGCAGCTGCACCAGCTCCTTGAATAAATCGAGCCAGAATAAGTATGGGAAAAAAAGAATGTCCAACAAACCCAATTACCGATCCGAAGCAATTTATTATAATCCCAAATAGGAGTAACCTTTTAATGCCTAGCTGATCAGATAGCTTTCCATATAGAGCTGTTCCAATAGAAAAGGTTAACATAAAGGCTGTGTTCACCCAGTTTGTACTCGCCGGTGATTTATTAAAATCATTTGCAATATCAGGTAATGAGACGTTCAAAACCATTTCATTTAATACGCTAAAAAAAGATAGAACGCAAAGCCAAATTAAAATTTGGTTGTGTCGTAAATTTGATTGTGAATAAGACGTATTCACATTTCGCCCTCCAATAATGAGGGTAGACGCAGTTTATAGGGCTAATGATACGTTTCCCTCTTTTAATTGAACCCTGTTACATTCATTGCACTTCATAATTAATGCCTCCTAATCTTGATTGAAACATTTTACCACATACAGACTAAGTTTTAAATTCAGTTTTCATCACTTATTCCGTTAAATGGCCCGTTTGTTGAACATCTTTTGTATCTCAATAAACCACATGAACTAAAACCGATCCATCATCAAAAACAGAAATTTGAACAGGTTGATAATCAACTTCGTCAAAATAGCAAATATGATTTTCGTCTAATTGCTCACGGCCACCTTCACGATAGCTTTTGCCATAACGTTTTCTAAAATATTGTTTTGCTTCCAACACTGTTTTAAAATCAGGAAAATTCGCCTCATCTTCTCTAGTAATCATTCAATCTACCTCCTTTTTGTCATTTTAATTCGCCTGTTTCTTTGTCGAAATCGCTT
>NZ_JCANUC010000049.1:0-2130 GCF_059568765.1 Lacicoccus kunmingensis DSM 17847
GGTCGCCAAACTTAGATTATTTCAACTCATTTGTGTTTGTTATATTTACGTAATGATATTATATCATGTTTCGAAAATAATCAAACACAGCTGACTCTTTTTCGTATTACGAAAGGGAGTCTTTTTGTATGAAAAACGAAGAAAATGGCCAAAAAATCGAAATGGGGTTAACCGGACACTCTAATAGCCGGTCAGCGTCCTATAAAACGGGAATTTCGAAAAATATACAGGTTAGTTTTGACATGATTACTGTTGTGGGTGCTTTGATACCTGAAAGAGAAAGCCAAATAAAAAAGCATATTGAAAATAATCCAGAAATTAATTTATGGGATACTGGTTTTGATAGATTCAAATGTAACGTTTTTAATAATAAAGTTTATGTTGAATATAACCGTAAGCAGGCACAAGCGATGGGGCGAAGTGAAATTAGAGTTGAGTTCAATCCAAATGAATTGAGTGAGAATGAGAAACAAATTATTCAATTCGTGTTTTTAGATAATATGCGTAACAAAGATTTTTCGAGAATAGATTTGGCTTTTGATATTGAAGATAACTTAGCTGATTATTACTCGATGTGTGATAAAGCAGTTAAACAAACGCATTTCTACGGTATTGATGGAAAAGTGGAAACCAAATATTTTGGTGTTCGTGAAAGTGATAGATATATTAGAATTTATAACAAAAAGAAACAATTGAGCGAAGTGAAAGAACAGGAAATTAGTGCAGATCATTTGTGGAGAGTTGAATTTGAGTTAAAGCGTTCAAGAACTAAAACTTGGGATAAATGCTTTGATGATATACACCTTCTTCAGCCAAATTGGAAAACGATTGAAAAAAGCAGTACGAGAGCAATGGTGTATATGCTCCTGCATGAACATGGTGAATGGGGAAAAATAGACAAAAATTTAAAAACGAAATATAGAAAAATAATTAAAGAAATATCTGAGGTAAATATCTCTGATGATTTGAGAAAAGTTTTGAGCGAGCAACATCAGAGATTGAGCGAAGAACTTGAGAATTATATAGCCATATCACATCATGATAAAATGTTTGATTTTGACTTTGGTCATTAGGTTTTAGGCTAGCATTAGCTAGCCTTTTTTTGTGCCAACAAAAAACTAAAGGGGATATGGGGAAACCCCCATCAAGCTGGCTATTCAGAACGAAGTGGCTAGAATAGACGACGCTTGCCAAACCCTAATTAAACTTGATATTTTTATATTACAAATGTAAGATGAAAATTAAGAGATTAATATTATCACGAAGTGAGAGGGTGGGATTGATGAACGATGAAAACAATTTGATGGCTAGCGACAAACTGCGTGAGCCCCGTCGCAAAGAGCCAAAGCAAATCAGTTTTAGAGTGAGTGAACAGGAATATGAAAAGTTAAGGGAATCTGCCGAAACATTGAATATGAGTATACCTGCATTCGTGAAGAAAAAAGCGGAAGGCAGTCGATTAGTGGCTCCGAAATTTGATAAGGAAACACGGCAAGTGATTGTTCGAGAGTTAAGTGGAATCGCAAATAATACAAATCAAATCGCAAAAGTATTGAATACGAAATATGTAGATGCAGATGATTTGAATCGGAATTTGCAAGCGTTGAGAAATGAAGTGAATGAACTATGGCAACGACTAAATTAGGTAACAGTAAACAAGCGAGCAGAGTAATTAATTATGCTGAAAAACGTGCGGTTGAAAAAAGTGGAATGAACTGTGATCCAAATTATGCGAAAGCGCAATTTAAGTCATTGAGAGAGCTTCATGGAAAAAATGATGGGATACAAGCACATACAATCATTCAGTCGTTTAAACCGCATGAAACGACTGAAAAACAGGCGAATCAGATTGGATTGGAATTGGCTGAAAAGATAGCAGATGGTTTTCAAGTGTCCGTGTATACGCACAATGATACAGAACATATTCATAACCATATTGTGATTAATGCCGTCGGATTGGACGGTCAAAAGTATAAGAGCAATGCAAAGCAGCGATATCATGTGAAAGATATGAATGATGAACTGTGTCGAGAGCATGGTTTGTCTGTGGTTGAGCAGAAAAATGCAGACATGAATTATACCTTGGCTGAAAAATCAGTATTAGAAAAAGGTCAATCGAGTTGGAAAGAT
>NZ_JCANUC010000050.1:0-2108 GCF_059568765.1 Lacicoccus kunmingensis DSM 17847
GAATGGATTTATTCTTCAAGAAAATACATCAATTTTGATAAGTAGAAATGGTAAAAACATTGTATAGCATTTTACACAGGAGTCTGGACTTGACTGAGTTTATGGAAGAAGTTTTAATTGATGATAATATGGTTTTTGATATTGATAATTTAAAAGGATTTCTTAATGATACCAGTTCATTTGGGTTTATAGCTAAAGAAAATAATAAAATTATAGGATTTGCATATTGCTATACACTTTTAAGACCTGATGGAAAAACAATGTTTTATTTACACTCAATAGGAATGTTACCTAACTATCAAGACAAAGGTTATGGTTCAAAATTATTATCTTTTATTAAGGAATATTCTAAAGAGATTGGTTGTTCTGAAATGTTTTTAATAACTGATAAAGGTAATCCTAGAGCTTGCCATGTATATGAAAAATTAGGTGGTAAAAATGATTATAAAGATGAAATAGTATATGTATATGATTATGAAAAAGGTGATAAATAAATGAATATAGTTGAAAATGAAATATGTATAAGAACTTTAATAGATGATGATTTTCCTTTGATGTTAAAATGGTTAACTGATGAAAGAGTATTAGAATTTTATGGTGGTAGAGATAAAAAATATACATTAGAATCATTAAAAAAACATTATACAGAGCCTTGGGAAGATGAAGTTTTTAGAGTAATTATTGAATATAACAATGTTCCTATTGGATATGGACAAATATATAAAATGTATGATGAGTTATATACTGATTATCATTATCCAAAAACTGATGAGATAGTCTATGGTATGGATCAATTTATAGGAGAGCCAAATTATTGGAGTAAAGGAATTGGTACAAGATATATTAAATTGATTTTTGAATTTTTGAAAAAAGAAAGAAATGCTAATGCAGTTATTTTAGACCCTCATAAAAATAATCCAAGAGCAATAAGGGCATACCAAAAATCTGGTTTTAGAATTATTGAAGATTTGCCAGAACATGAATTACACGAGGGCAAAAAAGAAGATTGTTATTTAATGGAATATAGATATGATGATAATGCCACAAATGTTAAGGCAATGAAATATTTAATTGAGCATTACTTTGATAATTTCAAAGTAGATAGTATTGAAATAATCGGTAGTGGTTATGATAGTGTGGCATATTTAGTTAATAATGAATACATTTTTAAAACAAAATTTAGTACTAATAAGAAAAAAGGTTATGCAAAAGAAAAAGCAATATATAATTTTTTAAATACAAATTTAGAAACTAATGTAAAAATTCCTAATATTGAATATTCGTATATTAGTGATGAATTATCTATACTAGGTTATAAAGAAATTAAAGGAACTTTTTTAACACCAGAAATTTATTCTACTATGTCAGAAGAAGAACAAAATTTGTTAAAACGAGATATTGCCAGTTTTTTAAGACAAATGCACGGTTTAGATTATACAGATATTAGTGAATGTACTATTGATAATAAACAAAATGTATTAGAAGAGTATATATTGTTGCGTGAAACTATTTATAATGATTTAACTGATATAGAAAAAGATTATATAGAAAGTTTTATGGAAAGACTAAATGCAACAACAGTTTTTGAGGGTAAAAAGTGTTTATGCCATAATGATTTTAGTTGTAATCATCTATTGTTAGATGGCAATAATAGATTAACTGGAATAATTGATTTTGGAGATTCTGGAATTATAGATGAATATTGTGATTTTATATACTTACTTGAAGATAGTGAAGAAGAAATAGGAACAAATTTTGGAGAAGATATATTAAGAATGTATGGAAATATAGATATTGAGAAAGCAAAAGAATATCAAGATATAGTTGAAGAATATTATCCTATTGAAACTATTGTTTATGGAATTAAAAATATTAAACAGGAATTTATCGAAAATGGTAGAAAAGAAATTTATAAAAGGACTTATAAAGATTGATTATATAATATATGAAAAGCTATTATAAAAGACATTAGTATTAAATAGTTTAAAAAAATGAAAAATAATAAAGGAAGTGAGTCAAGTCCAGACTCCTGTGTAAAATGCTATACAATGTTTTTACCATTTCTACTTATCAAAATTGATGTATTTTCTTGAAGAATAAATCCATTC
>NZ_JCANUC010000051.1:0-1895 GCF_059568765.1 Lacicoccus kunmingensis DSM 17847
AATTTTGGCGCATCAAAAATTTCTGTATATGGTTCTGCAACGGTTGAGGAACTGGAAGAAGCAGGAGCATTTGAAAATCTCAAAGTGGTGCCTGAGAAATCCCGGGAAGAAAGTGGACAAGACAAAAAAGAAAAGGAAGTAACCATTCCATTTTATAAAAAGCACAGCACTCTGCTCTATTCGCTACTATTTATCGCTTTTGGCTTCATTTCAATGTTGGTGAATGGTGATGACAATATTCTTACACCGCTGCTATTCATCACTTCCATGATTGTCGGAGGGGCTTCAATGCTGAAAACGGGTCTCCAGAATTTAGTCCGGTTTGAATTTGATATGCGAACCCTGATGACAGTCGCAGTGATTGGCGGTGTCATCATCGGAGAATGGGCCGAGGTCGCCATTGTTGTCATCTTGTTTGCCATCAGCGAAGCGTTGGAGCGTTTCTCGATGGATCGAGCAAGGCAATCCATCAGTTCATTGATGGATATTGCTCCTAAAGAGGCACTTGTCAGACGCAACGGACAGGAAATGACAGTGCACGTCAATGATATTGCTGTGGGCGATATCATGATTGTTAAGCCTGGACAGAAAATTGCTATGGACGGCGTAATTGTCAATGGCTACTCTGTAATCAACCAGGCAGCAATCACAGGTGAATCAGTGCCGGTTGAAAAATCGCTCGATGATGAAGTATTTGCAGGGACACTGAACGAAGAAGGCTTACTGGAAGTTAAAATCACTAAATTGGTTGAAGATACGACCATTGCCAAAATCATTCATCTGGTGGAAGAAGCACAAGGTGAGCGTGCTCCTGCCCAGGCATTCGTTGATAAATTTGCAAAATATTATACGCCTGCCATTATGGGTGTCGCAGTGCTGGTTGCGATTGTACCCCCGTTATTTTTCGGCGCGAGTTGGTCCACTTGGGTGTATCAAGGGTTAGCGGTTCTCGTTGTAGGTTGTCCATGTGCATTGGTGATTTCCACGCCGATAGCGATTGTTTCAGCAATCGGAAACGCTGCCAAGAAGGGAGTCCTTATAAAAGGCGGGGTCTACCTCGAAGAAATGGGTGGATTAAAAGCCATTGCATTTGATAAGACCGGCACACTCACAAAGGGCGTCCCGGTTGTAACCGATTATCGTTTAATCAACAATGCAATTGATGAAAAGGAAATGCTGGCAGTCATCACAGCATTGGAAGATCGTTCCCAGCATCCATTGGCCTCCGCGATTATAAAGAAGGCAGACAGTTATAACCTTCCTTATTCTGATATCTTTGTCGAAGACTTTTCTTCTATTACAGGCAAAGGGATACGGGGTAAAATCAATAATGAAATGTATTATGTTGGCAGTCCGGCATTATTTGAAGAGATACCGGCAACTAATTTCAATGATGCAATTAAAAGTGATATCAAAACACTTCAGGAACAAGGTAAGACCGTCATGGTTGCAGGAACGAAAAATACAGTTCAGGCAATTATTGCAGTCGCGGATGAAGTCCGCGAATCAAGTAAAGTGGTAATCCAGAATCTGCATCAGGCAGGCATCGAAAAAACAGTCATGCTTACGGGAGATAATCATAGTACCGCCATTGCGATTGGTGCACATGTTGGTGTCACAGATATTCAATCAGAATTACTCCCGCAGGATAAACTAGACGTAATCAAGCAACTAAAAACTGATTATCGTCATGTAGGCATGGTCGGTGATGGGGTCAATGATGCGCCAGCATTGGCAGCTTCCACCGTGGGTATCGCTATGGGTGGCGCCGGTACAGATACCGCTCTTGAAACAGCAGATGTCGCTTTAATGGGCGATGACCTGAGGAAACTGCCCTTTACCATCAAACTTAGCCGTAAAACATTGAACATCATCAAAGCGAATATCGCTTTTGC
>NZ_JCANUC010000052.1:0-1868 GCF_059568765.1 Lacicoccus kunmingensis DSM 17847
TTTTTGGAGGGGGTCGAGGGGAAACTTTTCCCTCGTGGGTTTGGGCAAAGCCCATGATCTTTTCTTTTGCTTTTGAATTTGGGGGAGCGGTTTTTGCTCCCTTGCTTTTCGCCTCGCAGAGCACGTCCAGAAGAATTCTGGTATACCGTGTTATACCAAATGGTTTTGGCTCCTCTCGCCTGATGTGTTATTCTCTTCTCAAATGGAGGTGTACGAGATGGCGCACGTTCAGAAATTCACTAAAGGAAATATGCAAGGCTTGTCAATTCACTTAGACCGAAAAACAGAAAACCATTCCAACAAAAATATTGATACAGAGCGTACACATCTGAACTATGATTTATGCGAAAAAGACGGAGATACACTTTCCCGCATGGACGAAAGATTGAGTGAAGTTTATTGCATGAATCGGAAAGATGTAAAGGTGTGCTGTGAGTGGATCGTCACACTGCCTGAATCGCTTCACAATGAATCTGTTGAGTATCAGAGGAAATTCTTTGAGGAAACATACGAATTTCTTACAGATCGTTATGGAGGACAGGAGAACGTCGTTTCAGCGAATGTCCACAATGATGAAACAACCCCTCACATGCATTTTGATTTTGTTCCGGTTGTTTGGGATGAGAAAAAAGAGCGTGAAAAAGTATCAGCGAAAGAAGTGCTGACGAGATCGGAATTGAAAAGTTTTCACACTGATTTAGATAGACACTTGAAAGAGCGAATCCCTGAAATTTATCAAGAAGGAATTTTAAATGATAAGACGATCGGGATTGAAAATATTCATTCGCTGAAAAAATATTCAGCGGAGATTGAACAGCAGAAAGAGGAAATGGCTAACGAATTTAAGAGTTTTAAATATCCGCAAAAAGTTTTGAAAAGTATTGAGCGAGAAGTTGAGAAGAAAACTGTTGGAGTCTTTAATAAAAAAGAAGTAGTTATGTTGCCAGCGGAACGCTACGAGAAAATGAAAGAGTTATCGAATTCGAGTATTAGAATTCAACAACGATTTGATAAATACAAATCAAAAGCTGTTGAAGAAATTAAAAATTTAAAAGTAAATGTGAAAAATTTCGAGGAAGATAACGAACATCTTCGCTATCGAAATATTGATTTTGGTAGAGAAATTACATTGTTGCAAAAAGAGCGAGATCGACAAACAGAAAATGCAATTGTTTATAAAAGTATTTTGGAAGAAAAAGAGCCCGATCTTCAGATTAGTACGTTAGAATTTCAAGGCCGGTTAGTGCTTCATAATTTAGAGAATGACCGTATGCCAAAGAATAAAGAAGAGGGAGAAAACTGGCTGGAGATCCTCGAAGAAAATAAAGAAGAAAAGACGATTCCACAAAATCGACTTGAAAAAGCGATTGGTAAAATTAAATTGTTTTTAGAGAAATTTATAAAACGGGCTAAAGAAGCAGATTTCTCGATGGATTGGCTGGTGGAGAAAAACAAAGAACTTTCTCAGCAGCGGCAGCAACAGAAGAAAACGAAAAGCAGATCTAGTGGCATGGAGTTGTAATTGATCTTAGAATGCCCTTATTTCTCTTCAAAATCGTTTTTAAGAGCTTTTGAAGTAGTTTGCTAGGGTTTGTGTGGTTTTTTAAGCAATGCGGCTTAAAAAGGCTTGTGAGCGTTTTTAAAGTAATTAGAAATATGGTTTTAGATTTTTAGAAAAGCCCTGTGTTTTTTAAGGGCTTTTTTTGCTTTTTATGAACTGGATTTCGAACTAGATTTTACGAGGAGAGAGGGAAAAAGGGGGGGCTACTACGACCCCCCCTTTAAGTGCCGAGTGCCAATTTCAGCGAAAAAGCCGCACGAAGCCAGGTGGGACAAGGGTTTGTGGTGGGCGAGTTCTCGGCGACTTT
>NZ_JCANUC010000053.1:0-1386 GCF_059568765.1 Lacicoccus kunmingensis DSM 17847
GATAACTCGGCGTATGTTATTCAAGAATATATAAAATCAAATCGGTATAAATCTGACCGATAGATTTTGAATTTAAGAGTGTCACAAGACACTCTTTTTTCGCACCAGCGAAAACTGGTTTAAGCCGACTGCGCAAAAGACATAATCGATTCACAAAAAATAGGCACACGAAAAACAAGTTAAGGGATGCAGTTTATGCATCCCTTAACTTACTTATTAAATAATTTATAGCTATTGAAAAGAGATAAGAATTGTTCAAAGCTAATATTGTTTAAATCGTCAATTCCTGCATGTTTTAAGGAATTGTTAAATTGATTTTTTGTAAATATTTTCTTGTATTCTTTGTTAACCCATTTCATAACGAAATAATTATACTTTTGTTTATCTTTGTGTGATATTCTTGATTTTTTTCTACTTAATCTGATAAGTGAGCTATTCACTTTAGGTTTAGGATGAAAATATTCTCTTGGAACCATACTTAATATAGAAATATCAACTTCTGCCATTAAAAGTAATGCCAATGAGCGTTTTGTATTTAATAATCTTTTAGCAAACCCGTATTCCACGATTAAATAAATCTCATTAGCTATACTATCAAAAACAATTTTGCGTATTATATCCGTACTTATGTTATAAGGTATATTACCATATATTTTATAGGATTGGTTTTTAGGAAATTTAAACTGCAATATATCCTTGTTTAAAACTTGGAAATTATCGTGATCAACAAGTTTATTTTCTGTAGTTTTGCATAATTTATGGTCTATTTCAATGGCAGTTACGAAATTACACCTCTTTACTAATTCAAGGGTAAAATGGCCTTTTCCTGAGCCGATTTCAAAGATATTATCATGTTCATTTAATCTTATATTTGTCATTATTTTATCTATATTATGTTTTGAAGTAATAAAGTTTTGACTGTGTTTTATATTTTTCTCGTTCATTATATCCCTCTTTAATTTGGTTATATGAATTTTGCTTATTAACGATTCATTATAACCACTTATTTTTTGTTTGGTTGATAATGAACTGTGCTGATTACAAAAATACTAAAAATGCCCATATTTTTTCCTCCTTATAAAATTAGTATAATTATAGCACGAGCTCTGATAAATATGAACATGATGAGTGATCGTTAAATTTATACTGCAATCGGATGCGATTATTGAATAAAAGATATGAGAGATTTATCTAATTTCTTTTTTCTTGTAAAAAAAGAAAGTTCTTAAAGGTTTTATAGTTTTGGTCGTAGAGCACACGGTTTAACGACTTAATTACGAAGTAAATAAGTCTAGTGTGTTAGACTTTATGAAATCTATATACGTTTATATATATTTATTATCCGGAGGTGTAGCATGTCTCATTCAATTTTGAGGGTTGCCAGAG
>NZ_JCANUC010000054.1:0-1178 GCF_059568765.1 Lacicoccus kunmingensis DSM 17847
TTGCAAAGCTCTGCACTTTTATTTTGCCATACACAGGTATGATCGAGACATGTATATTTTTGTTCATTCTAGGATATATTAAAGCGCCAGCAGTTTCAGTTTTATTATGCTCACCGACGATAAATAAAACAGGAAGATTTATCATCGATAAATTAGTAGTTTCGTCGAAGGGATACCAATCTGAATCTTGTGTTGTTTGCAGTAACTCTCTCCAGTTTCCTTTGTGTATCTTATCAAAGTAAGCAGTGGTTTCAGGATTCCTTAATATTTCTTCTGTATTTTCTATATCTTCTTTATTTATATTTTCCCAATCGGTTGGCTTTTCTGGAATAATACCTGATAAGGTTAAAGTTTTCACCTTATCAGGATGATTTTTAGTAAAAACCAGACCAACGAGTGCACCTAATGAGCATCCGACAATATGAGCAGTTTGGATATTTAATTCTTTAAGTGTTTCTGCTAAGTCAGTTGCAGATTTCTTAAAGTAATTAGATAAATCATCCGATACAGATTCGCCATGCCCACGTAGATCTGGCAATACCACTTGATAATTTTGCTTAAAATATTCTCTTTGAACATCAAGCTCTGTCTTTCCTGTTTGCAATCCAGTATGCAAAAAAATAATTGCTTCTCCTTCTCCTTCTATTTCTGTATGTAAAATCATAAAATTGCATTCCTCCTTTTTAATATTGTTGTAATTGCAGGCAAAAGCTCTGTGAACTTCTTCTATTTTTATTTTTTGATGTGTTTTTTCAATACTATACCTTTTTTATCTAATTCACTATATAAGCTGAGATTTAAATGGATTCATTCAAACCGATACTCCTTTTTGACTTTGAACTGTGGTCTGGTTTCATAATTAAGGTATTCCAATCCCTTATCCTTTTTACAAAAAGTTTCATATCTCTTCCTTAATGAGAGAGATTCAATGTAGTCATTAATATAGGATTGATCCACCCATTTCACTTCTGAAGTTTCTTCAGAGGTACATATTTCTCCACCTATTGTTACACAATCAAAATCTACCATTAGCTTAACATAGATTTTTTGTTGAGTTTATGAACACGAAAATATATATAATACTTAGGGTTTACTGAACAACTCAAAGTTCATCAGTGAATCCCAGGATAAATCCTGGGATTCACTCGGACACAGGATGCGCAACGAAATAAAAAAGA
>NZ_JCANUC010000055.1:0-1067 GCF_059568765.1 Lacicoccus kunmingensis DSM 17847
GACCATATTTCCGTTCTTGATAAACAGCATCGAAATACAATCTAATCAATCCAGTATGCGACCGCAAAACAGAGTTTATTATCTTCATGCTAGGCAAATTATGTTCAGCCCCACGAGTTTTAACAAATCTCCTTAACTCACGAATGTTTGCTAGTCCATTTTCATCAATCAAATCACAGACATCATTCAACATGTCGTCTTTGTCTTCGGCATCAAGCGTTATGTACCGATCAATATCAAAGTTGTTCAGCAGCTTAATGTCTTTCTTGTCATACACACGTTTCTTTTTAGCAATAGCATCTTTTGATTCATGAGTTAAATACAGATATATATTCTCCATGCTTTGAACTACAATTTGAACCATAGAAACACTCTTATCGCCCAAAATTTGTCTTACTTTTTTACGCACACTATCAGTGGTTACTGGATTTTTTGCTACATAAATTACATGATAGTGAGCCTTTTTATATTTTTGCCCTTCAACATCACTTAAATCTTTATCATGAAGTGGACTAATTGCAATCGGCAAACCAATTGATTCTAATTTCATTTCCCAATCTTCAGGGATAGATTCGGGGTATAATAAAAACGTGAAGTATCTTGCTTTATCTTTAGCCATAATGATATATTCACCTTACAAAAATGAGTTGTAAATTGAGCGTACCTTTCGCAGAGGCGCTCTTTTTTTATGCTCATTGATGCCCCTTCTTATGATTTTCTACAACATCATTCATATATCTCCGCACATCATAAGTCACAATTTTCCCTTGCTCCAACAAAGCTTGCTTATATTCAAAATACAACTCTTTGGGAATACGGATCGTTACACTTTGCATTTCTTCTTTTTCATTTTTTTGAGCCATAACAAAACCTTCTTTCTCATGTTTTTTTATTAGTATATAACATTATTCGGATGGAGTAAAGCATTACAGGGAAATACAAATTTCCGAAATTCAGCTGAAAAGTCGCTGAAAAGTCGCCGAGAACTCGCCCACCACAAACCCTTGTCCCACCTGGCTTCGTGCGGCTTTTTCGCTGAAATTGGCACTCGGCACTTAAAGGGGGGG